>NZ_LJOQ01000036.1:6405-29483 GCF_001672255.1 Anabaena sp. AL09 | reverse complement strand
CGCTTATTAATTTAGATTAAACCCATGTACACCAATGGTTTTGGATATATTAAAAGGATGTTTGATCATAAGGGGAACGGTAGAACCGTATTTATTTAATAATACAAATTCAAGTAGATTAAACAATGCTAGTCGAAAAGCAAGTGCTAAAACCTTACAAAGACTGGGAGTGGTCATTCTAGTAGTGGGAATATCAGCAAGTTTATTTGTGTTAAATTCTTTCCCTGCTTTCTGTATTGTAGTAATTTTAGGGTTGCTATCAATATTTTTAGGAACTAGACAGTTAGGAAATGTCGAAAATTTACCACAACAATTTTTATTTTCTTCCATAGATTTAGATGGTTGGTTGACAAAATGGCAACAAATAAATGGTAAAGTTGATAAAGTTCTAACTTCACAACAAGAACAAATTGCACCTACATCTATTAACCCCGATATAACAGCTTATAGTTTTGATAGATTAGTAGTTTGCGATAGTGCTAATATGGCACAATTATTAATTGCTAATAATTTCCACTTTGAAAATAATTGTGCAATTCTCAGTATTACTGGTTATCCCCAAAGCATTTTCAATACTACAATGGAAATGTTACGACGTAACCCTGATTTAAAAGTCTATGCTATTCATGATTGTAGTCCCAAAGGTGTCAGTTTAGTTCATCATCTTCGCACCAGTGAAAAGTGGTTTTTAAATAGTAATGTGACAATTATTGACCTGGGACTTTTACCCCGTCAAATTATTGCGAGTCAGGGAAAAATGTTTACTCGGTTTTCTTCACAGTTAAAAGACGAAGCTAAAAAATTATCTGTAGATATTCGTCTGACTTTAACTGCTGAAGAATTAGCTTGGTTAGATACTGGTAATTTTGTCGAATTAGAATCCTTTACCCCACAAAAATTAATTCAAGTTCTCAGACATGGTATTTCTGGAAGCTTGAATTTAGAAAGTGATGATAGTAGTATAATTTTAATTGGTGATTCAGGTATTAATTCAGGAAATGATATTTATATGGTGGAAAGTTTTGGTTGAATAAACATGGATGTTACTAATAATTATTCTAACTGAGAATTTGCTTGTTGTTTTCTAACTGCACGAGCAATCAAGGGGGCTTTCTTTTCTAATCCTGTTAGGGTAAGATCACCATCAATATACATCTGATACCATGCTTGACGCTGACGAAGAACTCGTTCATCATCCCGTAGATGCAATTTTTGTAGAGTAAATTCAGCCTTTTGACGTTCGTGCAGTGGAACTTTATCAGTTATGATTAATTGCAAGGAAGGCAACAGAATTTCAAACCAGTCATTTTCCACTTCAAATGGGTCAAGAACCTGCTGATCAAGAGTACCTTTACTGCTATTGATCCAACCGGAAGCAAAACGGTAATTACTCCATTCATAAGCCAAATGACGATGATTGTCACAAGATAAGAAATGATCTACAGTACCAACAGGTTCATACATTGCACTATAACCGCAAAGATTACTAAAACCATCAGCTAAATCACTTTTAAAATTTGACCAATAATCTCTGAGTTTTCTTTTAGGATCTGTATTTTTTTCTAACCAATTATTACCTGGTTGTCGTGCTTTTAGATCAAAATTTTCCGGTTCTGCTGGAGGATTAAACTTTAACATATTTACTATGAGTCTGATGATTTTTGATTTCTTCTTTCTGCTGTAACTATCCAACGTGGCCAAAATGGATCATGTCCCGGTAAAAGTCTTTGCAATTCCTGATGAATTTGTGATTGTGTTCTCAAATGTTCAGGAAAAGTATTCATATTATCATTTCGCATCCACGCTTCTGCTGCTTCAATTGCGGTTTCTGATTCTTGAGAACGTGCTTGTTTTAGTCCAAATATTTCTGATGTTAACCATCCTACAGTATCACCTTGTTTAGTCCAGAACATTTCATTTAGTTCAACGTCTTTTCCTTGTAGTTCAAATAAAAATAATTTATCTTGTTCTTCATCAAATATTGGTTCTAATGAAGCCAGCACAAGGGGAGAATGAGTAGTAACTAAAGCTTGTATTGTGATATTTGATTTTAACTGATTGACTACTGATAAAATAGATGGTAAAATCGCTCTTTGCCAGCGAGGATGGAGATGAGACTCAATTTCATCTATTAATAAAACTATTTGATTCATTGGTTCTTGCTGCGTTAGTTCACAAGCTTTTTCGTGTTCATACCAAGTCCATACCAACAAATAAGCAAGTCCCAGAATCCGCTTCATTCCTGCTGATGCTTGGGTAATGGGAATATTACCATAAGGAAGATTAATTGTGGGAATGTCGCGGACATCATCCACAGATACTCGCGTCGGTTCTCCTATTTCTATCCATTCATCTGGATGGGGTGAAAGTCGTTTTATGACATCAGATAAAAGTTGAAATGGCATTTTTTGTGGTTGATTTTGCCACGTTACCCAATCTTGAATCAGACCGTTACAAATAACTTTTCCTTTTAATTTTAACCCATTCCAAAGTGTATCAGGGGTAAAATCATAGGCATCTTCATCGTTGCGAGCAGGATCAAAAATAGAGAAACTTCCATCAACGCGAACAAAAATAATTATTCCTTTTAATGAGGGAACACTATGAAAGGGAACTCTTAAATCTTGCCATTTTTGTTTAGAAAAATTAAATTTAAAGGAATAATTTTTTCCTTCATCATCATCTAGAGTGATAATTTGGGAGATAATTTCTGGAGGTTTTTCTGTATTTCTTTGCGGATAAACGGGTTGTTCTACCCAGTTTCCAGTAAGTACCCACCAAGCAACATCTAGTAAGAAACTTTTACCTAATCCATTATCCCCAGTAAAAATGTTGAGTCTATCAGCAAATTCAACATCAAATTGAGAAGATGGTCCAACAGACCTTAAATGAAGTTCTTTTAACATTTGACTACTTCTTGAATGTAGATTTATTTACCTGTAACCAAATTTCCAAACTCACCAATAACCACAGTTTAACACCATATCTTCCCCAAACATCTCCTTTAAAATCTAACCATTCACGCAATATATCCTGATTAATATAAGCTGATATCTGACTATTTCTATTTAACAACAATTTCCGCGCTTCCCGTTGCCAGTATTTTCTAAATCCTAATTGTACAGGAACCATCATCCCACTTTTAGGACGATGAATAATCCTATCTGGTAAAATATCACTAACTGCTTTTTTCAAAACTGCTTTTTCTTCCACTCCCGAAAGTTTATATTCTGGAGGAATTTGCATACTTAATTCAACTACACGCTGATCAAAAAGTGGTGATAAACCCTGTAAATCTGCTGCTTGAGTTAAATTACTCACTTTTGTCAAAATCTGATCTGCACCTTTAAATTTAATATTCAATGCCATTAATCTATTCAAATAATTGACATCGGCATTTAAATCATCATAAAATACAGAAGATTCATTTTTTAAACTTTGCCAAATTTCCGCTTTTAAAAGTTGCGGTAAATCTAAAGTACACTTTTGAAAAGAAATTAGAAATGCTTGTAATGAATCCTGGTTATTAATAGCACCATATAAACTATTAATTAACATAGGTTGATTTTTGGGTCCACCAAAACAAGGATCTCCACCTTCTCCATTGAGAGTAATTTGCACATTTTCTCGCGCTATTCTCCCTATTAATAGGTTGGGAACTGTTAAAGGATCACCAATAGGATCATCTAAATAAGCCATTGTTTCTGGTAAACGTTCCCACATATCCCGAAAGGTAATTTCTAAGATGTGATGTTGAGTTTGACAATGTTCTGCAACTAAATTAGAAAATTCTAATTCGTTCGCAGTTTCCGTCCCAAAATGAATAGAATAGGTATGAATTGGTGCAGAATGTAATTTTGCTGCTATTGCGGTAATGCTACTAGAATCTAAACCCCCAGACAGGAAAATCCCCACAGGTTGATTTTTGGGTAAATATTCTTTGACAACTTGTTCAAGCAAAGAACAAAGTTTTTCACCATACCATGCTAAAGATTGATTTATGTCTATAATTTGTTCTTTTAATTGCCAATAATGATAAACTTGTTGTGATGGCATTTGCAGAAAAGTACCAGGACGAATTTCCTTGATATCTTGCCAAAGTGTCCTTTCTCCCGGAACAAATGCACAACAAAGATAATCTCGTAATGCAACTAAATCTAAATTATCAGAACGATAAGGTGTTAAAGTTCTTAATTTTGGGGCTATCCAATAAGTTAAACCTGTGGTAGTATAATATAAAGTGCGGCTACCTATGGCATCTCTAATTAAATACAATTCCTGTTTTTCACAATCCCAAACTACAAACCCAAACATTCCCAGTAATAAATTTAAACATTCAGAATTATATTTTTCCCAAAGTTGTGCAACTATTTGTTGATTACTGCAATTATGATTAATCTTAATTCCTAATTTTTGCAGTAATTCTTCTCGATTACTTAACCAAATATCTCCAACTACTATAAATCTTTTGCTATGACTTATGGCAAATTTATCTGCTGTGGAAATAACTGCAAATTGCTGATCTTGCCAAATTACATCTTCTTTTAAATTATCTAATTTTCCGTAAGCTACACACCAACTAGACTTAAATTCAATATTTGTAATGGCAGACTGAGAACTTTTGAAAAAATTAAATAGCATTAGTTTGGGTATTGGATAAGGGGTAATAAGTAAAAATATTAGCAATTACCAATTACCCGTTAAAATCTAAGCAGCGAAATTTGCAGCAATCTCAAAGAAGTCGGGGATATGAACCAGGAAAAACCCCTGTTTCTTGATAATTTCAGCTAAACTGTTCCTCAGCGTCCAAATTAAATAGCATTTGCAGAGTTTGCATACATCGTCTTCTAGCTTCCACATCTTGCTGGGCGCGTAATTGCACCATCGGATCATGGAGAATCTTATTCACTATTCCCCTTGTCAAAGCCTCAATTACCTCTTGATGCTTTTCGCCAAATTCCGAACCCAAACGAGATAAAGCCTTTTCTAATTCTTGTTCGCGGATAGTTTCGATTTTATTCCGCAGAGAACTAATTGTAGATACAGTTTCTAAACTCCGCCACCAAATATCAAAAGCTTCAACTTCCTCATCTAAAATCTTCTCAGCTTCTTGCGCCATTTGCCGGCGACTTTCATAATTTTGGGCGACAACCGCCTTCAAATCATCAACATTAAAAGCCTTGACATTGGCCAAATCATTGACATCTGCATCCACATTTCGGGGGACAGAAATATCAAATATCATCAATTGTTGATTGGGTTCTAACACCGTTTCCAACTTCGCCCGATCTAAAATCGGTTCAGTGGAAGAAGTGCTAGTAAAAACTATATCACTAGCGGCAATAACTGACATCATTTCTGGCAGCAAATGGATTTGGATCGGTTGTTCTGGGAACAACTTCGCCAATTCTTCAGCCCTTGTGCGGGAACGATTAACAATACTAATTTGAGTTGCACCTTTAGAAATCAGGTGTTGTACAAGTAACCGGGACATTTTCCCAGCACCGAGAATAGACACCCGATAAGGAGATAAATTTTCTACTTTCATCTGTGCCAATTCCACAGCGGCCGAACTGATAGAAACCGCACCAGTCCCAATACTGGTTTCGGTGCGAACCCGTTTACCCGCCGTTAAAGCTTGTTTAAATAAGCGATTTAAAATGGTTTTGATGCCATTAAATTGTTGTCCGAGTTTGTGGGTATTCTTAACTTGAGCGAGAATTTGACCTTCACCCAAAACCAGACTATCCAACCCACCCGCAACCCGTAAAATATGGGTGATAGCATCAGTATGCAGCAACATAAACAAATGATGTCTTAAAGACATAATCGGCAATTTGCTATGTTCAGAAAGGAACTGGGTAACTTCGTGAATTCCTTGGGTAGTCTCGTTACTAACGATATAAATTTCTAAGCGGTTACAGGTACTGAGAATAGCAACTTCATCAACATGAGGATAACTCAGAAGTTGAGCGATCGCACTTTCAATTTGAGGTTCAGGAATACTTAATTTTTCTCTAACTTCTACAGGGGCTGTTTTATGGCTTAACCCCACCACGGCAATATTCATTTATTAAATAGGTAATTGGTTTGGTGTCAGTTGTCAGTAGGGGCGAAGCATTTGGAAGATAAATTATCGGTCATTGCCAAAAATAGTTCTCCAAATGCTTCGCCCGTACAGTTAGTAGGGGCGAAGCATTTGGAAGATAAATTATCGCTCATTGCCAAAAATAGTTCTCCAAATGCTTCGCCCGTACAATTGTCAGTTGTCAGTAGGGGTGAAGCATTTGGAAGATAAATTATCTGTCAGTTGTTAGTAGGGGCGAAGCATTTGGAAGATAAATTATCGCTCATTGCCAAAAATAGTTCTCCAAATGCTTCGCCCGTACAGTTGTTAGTTGTCAGTTGTCAGTTGTTAGTAGACTATCAAAAACTGATTGACGGATATAAATTGACCAAAAACTATAAAATACAAAGTTTTTAGATGTTCACAACCTGTCGAATTTACTTTGACAGACTACTAATAACAATGGACTACTGACCACTGACCACTGACCACTGACTAATTACTAATTACTACCGCAGTTGGATAGTTTTGGGTTCTTCCCACAAGTGAACTGTATCCACAAACCGAGCGGTTTTGGATTGACTAGAAATAACCAAGCTTTGGGTTCTAGCACCACCGTGGAAGAAGCGCACACCATCCATCAAAGTTCCAGGAGTAATACCGCAACCAGCAAATAGCACTGTTTCACCAGAAGCTAATTCATTAGCGTTATAAACTCGGTCTCCGTCAGTAATACCCATTTCGTTTAAACGAGCTAGATTACCTTCTCTGCTTTCACCAATTAAACCAGTTTGTACTACTTCTGGATCGTATATTAGTTGTCCTTGGAAGTGTCCACCCAAGCAGCGTAAAGCAGCAGCAGAAATTACACCTTCGGGAGCAGCACCGATACCCATTAAAGCATGGATATTAGTACCAGAGAAAGCGCAACAGATAGCAGCAGAAACGTCACCATCGCTGATTAGTCTTACTCTAGCTCCAGCGGTGCGAATTTCTTGAATGAGGTCTTTGTGACGGGGACGATCCATCACTACTACTACTAATTCCTCAACGGAACGGTTTAAGCACTCAGAAAGGATTTTTAGGTTTTCTGTAGCGGATTTGTTGATATCAACAAGACCTTTAGCTGCTGGTGGTGCAGCGAGTTTACGCATATAGAAGTCAGGAGCAGCAAATAAACCGCCCTTTTCAGAAATTGCCAAAACTGCCATGGAGCCATTTTGACCATAAGCAACCAGGTTAGTCCCTTCGCAAGGGTCAACAGCAATGTCAATTTCTACAAGTTCTTCCAGATTACAGACACTGGCAGCATTTGGTTGAGTACAGATACCGACTTCTTCTCCAATGTAAAGCATAGGAGCTTCGTCCCGTTCGCCTTCACCGATGACGATGCGACCACGCATATGGATTTTGTTCATCCGTTCGCGCATCGCTTCCACTGCTACTTGGTCAGCAATGTTCTTTTCGCCCTTACCCATCCACTTAGAAGAAGCGATCGCTGCTTGCTCAACTACTTCTATAATCTCTAACCCAAGAGTATTTTCCACGAGTATCCCCTCTAAATTACTTGTCTTAGCGTCGTTTAATTAGCTATTTCAGTTTTCAAGTTTACCAAAACAAGGATACTTATGGAAAAAAGTCTTGACTAGCAACTGTGTTAAGTTTTGCGACTAAGGCAGTATTGCGAGTTTTTACAGTACGTTCATATTAGTTAAGTTAAAGTAGAAATTGCTGACAGTAATTGAGTAAATGCGCCTAGCAAGTTAGAATAGTTATGGTGACAGCCTCTCCACTGTTCCTTACGAGGCTTTTATGGCAGCAAATCTCAAACAAATAGCCAAGTATCTAGATAATCTTGGTTGGGACTACCGTTTTGATGAAGAAGAAGACCGGATTATTACGGGTGTGGAAGCGGAAAACATCGAAGATTTTCTGATAGTTGTCCAACTGGACGAGGAAGGAAAATTTTTTCGGCTATTTGCACCCCAAGTTTTGGCAGAAGTAAAAGACCATCCCTACAAAGACGCTATCCTCCAGACGATGCTGGCTATTTCCTGGGAAACTAAAATGCTCCAATGGGAATATGATCCATCCGATGGTGAAATCCGCGCTATCATCGAATTTCCCCTGGAAGACTCCCTGCTCACCGAAAGACAATTTAACCGTTGTCTGAGCGGATTAATCCAAATCGTGGATACCGTTGCCCTGCCGCGGTTGCAAGAGGTGATGGAAACAGGAGAAGATCCGGGAAATCTGGAC
Source organism: Anabaena sp. AL09 (assembly GCF_001672255.1). Taxonomy (NCBI): domain Bacteria; kingdom Bacillati; phylum Cyanobacteriota; class Cyanophyceae; order Nostocales; family Nostocaceae; genus Anabaena; species Anabaena sp. AL09. The sequence continues at coordinate 21,157 of NZ_LJOQ01000036.1, read as the reverse complement.
TTAGGAGAAAGATTATTATTGAGTATTCAAGAACAAGCTCCTGGATTATTAGAACTCCTAGAAAAAGCCATGGAAGCGCGGAAAAAGCGGGGTAGTTTGTCTGATGAATAAAGCGGATCACTACTGAAATCACTAAACTGCAAAGTGATAACCTGATTATATACTGAAATCTTGTAAGGCTGGATTTTTATGACATCCTATGCAACCTCCTCTGCTAAAGCAGAAATGAGTGAACTCCGGCGGTTAAAAAGCTTATTACCCCCAGAATTACAAAGTTGGGTAACAGTTGAAGGCACAACAGAGGTTAATCCATCCCTGATTCGTTGCGAAGAAATTGGCAAAGACCAAGTGGAAATTCAAATTGACTTGGTAAAATGGGATGCTCTGGCAATGGACCAGCGGAATTTGCTGTTTTGGCACGAAGTTGCTCGCGTGCAAAACGACACTATTCCCAAAGATGGTTGGGAAATGGCCGCACTAGCCATTGGTTTAGGTGGTGCTGTTGGTGAATTATGGGTACAAGATGGATTATTGCTAGTATTAGCTATGGCGCTCTGTGGCGTTTCTGGTTGGCGATTATATCAAAAAAATAATGGTGGTAAACAAGTTAAAGAATTGCTAGATGCTGACGAAAAAGCGATCGCTCTGGCAACCCGCTTTGGTTATAGTTTACCCAACGCCTATAAAAGTCTTGGTAGTGCCTTAAAAACCTTAGTGGAAAACACTCCTAGCAAAAATCAGCGTTCTCGATATGAAGCGAGACTTTCTGCTCTTAAACGCAGCGCCAACAAAGCCAAAGCTAAATCCCGGAATGAGGACTCTGGATTGTGAAATTTTGACAATTAGTGGGGTGGGAGATACCCAACCCACAAAGATACAGTCAGAGTCAGGACTAAAAGCCTTGAACATCAGTAATATCTATCTATTAGACTTTTATGTTCAGAAAAATTTCCGAGAAATTCATCTATTTAACAAAATATTAAAACTTTATCAAACCTTCTTATTTTGCTCATAAAAACTTTTTAAATTCGCGTCTTTGTTGAATATTTTATAAGTTTAGGAAGTCACAGGTCGCAAAAATAGCGAAATCTCCTTACTTACATCTGCAACTAATCAACCGCCGATTTTAACTTTTTAACAACTGTACTTTGGAAGACAATTATTTTTTTAAATAGCTCTAACTTAGTGTTATAGGCTGGTTAAAGGAATTTTTTATCTTCTTCATAATGAGTTTTATTGCTCACATTGAGAAATTTTAAATTTAGACCTACTGAGTCTAAATAGGAGATAATTATTTCCAACTGTGGTCAATATCCGTCAGGTTCTCAATAAATTAGCAGGTTAATTAGTGATATTATTGCTGGCTGAAATTTTGCTAAAAATTGTGCATGAAGCAGAGGATATCCTTGAGTTAAGCTAATGCTATTGTTGACAAAGGTAAGTTTTTTCTGGCAACCCATTCTAGTCCTATAGATAATCGCCCAGAATTTGCATGAGCTTCAAAGTCCCGTAATCTAGGAAAACAGTCAATTTGGCAGTTAAAAAGGGCATTGTAATTGTTAAAACTGTCACAAAAGTAACAATGCAAATCACAAAGAGCAAAACAAATAAAAATCTGACGTATCCCGACGTTGAGATATTCCCCTTGAATTGCATAAAAAGACTTAAATCAGGTATCAGTAACATTAACTTTATTTTTAGTAATCAGATGATCATGAGAAATAACAAGTTGAGTCACCTATTTACAACAGCAAAAATTTTGAGAATTGCTGCTATTGTGAAGCTGGATTGGGAATATTTTCTCTAATCTTTAAAAATCTCCCAGCTTGTGCTTCATCATCCAGATTAAAAATCAGGTTAATTGTTTTTCCAAAAGAAAATTACGGTTAACAAATTAGATTATATATGGCAATTAAAGTCCAGAGTTTTATGAGTAGTCAAACCACACCAGTAGACTTTCCAGTTACTTACTTAGAAAGCGCAGTAATCTTGCAAGTTCCAGTGAGGTTAACTGTGCTTGAGGCCGTCAGTTTTAAGCAAACTTGCCAAAACTTAATTGCAGCAGATTTACCACCAGGGCAAATTTTTATTGATTTCCAAAATACTACTTTTATGGATAGTAGTGGTTTAGGTTCTCTAGTCAGCAACTTTAAAAATTCTCAAGAAAAGGGAATCAAAGTAACACTGCGTCATGTTACACCCCAAGTCATGGCAGTTTTAAATCTGACAGGGCTAGATCAGGTGTTTCCCATTGAGTCTCTTCACAACCTCACACTAATAGCCACAGATAACTTTACAAACTCAGGAAAAAATACTTCTCGCAAAGTAGATCCACTTCCTCAAACTCATAATTCCGTGGCATCTTGGATGAAACGGCTGATTGATATTGTGGGATCATTAGTTGGTTTAGTAATTACATTTATTTTGTTTATTCCCATAGTAATCGCCATTCAAATTGACGATCCTGGTCCAATTTTCTTTAGGCAAACTCGTTGTGGTTGGATGGGTAAGCGGTTTGCAATTTGGAAATTTCGGTCTATGTGTGTAGATGCAGAAGCTAGAAAATCCCAAATCAAAAATCAAGTTGAAGGCGCTTTCTTTAAAAATGATAATGATCCCAGAATTACTAAAGTAGGTAACTTTTTACGTCGTACCAGTTTGGATGAACTACCTCAATTTTGGAACGTTCTCAAAGGGGAAATGAGTTTAGTCGGGACTCGACCACCCACACCTGATGAAGTAGAACGCTACGAAGTCCCCGAATGGCAACGTTTAGACGTTAAACCTGGTATGACTGGTGAATGGCAAGTTAACGGCCGCTCTAAAGTTCGGAGTTTTGAAGATGTGATTCGGTTAGATTTACAGTATCAGCAAAATTGGACTTTAGTTTATGATTTAAAGTTAATTTTCAAAACCATCACTATTTTGTTTAATAAAAACAGTGGGGCTGTTTAGCCACTGCTAAACGTCAGCATTCAGCTAATACCTGACGACTGAGCTACTAAACTAAATTCACCAGGTTAAAACATTCAATTTACCCAAGTTACAAATCGGCTTGGGTTTATTTTTATGAAAGGAACAGGGCAACTAAGCTATCTACCAGGGGTGAGGCTAAAAACCTGGCTTGGGGGCTAATTTTTCGCATCTGTTCCCCATTCCCTATTCCCTTGGTTGATAAAGTGATCAACTGTAGAATATGTTACTATTCAGGAAAAACCTATTCACACAATTGCAGTTCAGCTATTTTGAGATATTTGTAAGCAAGTTGAATAAGTAGTGGCAACAGAAAAAACGCACATGAGGTTGAATGACTGAATCTTTCCCCCGAAATTTACCATTGACAATAAACCCTGTGAGCAGACCTAAAACTGACACAGAAGCTACGAGTAAAAATTTAGCTTTAACTATTGCTGAGGCAGCTTTAGACCGCAAAGCAGTAGAAATTATCTTGCTCAATGTGGCAGAGATTTCTTCCCTCGCGGATTACTTTGTGATGATGACTGGTTATTCTAAGGTGCAAGTTAGGGCGATCGCTGACGCAATTCAAGGACAAGTTGAAATTGACTGGCAACGACGACCCATCAGAACAGAAGGCAAAGCCGAAGGAACTTGGGTACTACAAGATTATGGTGATGTCATCGTCCATATCATGATGCCAAGAGAACGGGAGTTTTATAATTTAGAAGCGTTCTGGGGACACGCGGAACGTATTTCCCTAGCAAACGCCGAGAATGTTGGGAGTTAACCGATATGATGCGATCCTCCCTTGAGAATTGCCCAGTTCCGACGGAACAACAACCACTGAATGAGTACGAAGAATTAAAAAATGCCTGGCTATTTCGAGATAGTATCTTAAGCTGGGCTAACTTCACCAAGAAAATTTTTTGGATCTGGGCTTGGTCTTGGTTAGTAGCCGGACCTGTGGCAGCAGCCAGTTTTTCTCCCCAAAAGCAGATTTTTAATTTTCTCCTTTGTGGATCTGGTGCTGCTAGTGTAAGTATAGTGCTAGTATTAGTCCGGTTATATTTAGGTTGGTTCTATGTGCGCGATCGCCTTTATAGTCCCACCGTATTCTACGAAGAATCTGGTTGGTACGACGGACACACTTGGACAAAACCCCAAGAAGTCATCAGCCGTGATCGCTTAATTGTTACCTACGAAATCAAACCCATCTTCCAACGCTTGCAAATTACCTTTGCCGCCTTGGCTCTTACGTATCTTATTGGTACTATAGTTTGGCATTTCTTGTAAATAGTCAGTGGTCATTAGTCATTAGTAAAACAACTGACAACTGACAACTGACAACTGTACGGGCGAAGCATTTGGAGAACTATTTTTGGCAATGATCGATAATTTATCTTCCAAATGCTTCGCCCCTACTAACCACTGACAACTGACAATTCACAAAATAGATATAAACCCATGACAATGGGAAAACGAACTCAAGCCGCAGCACTAGAAGTCCGGTTGCTGCGTGAAGGCATTATCGAATCTCGGCATATAGTCCAGGCTGTAGTTAGTGATGACCGGGGACGGGTACTTTCCGTTGCTGGTAACGCTGAAACCGCCGCATTTGTCCGTTCTGCCCTCAAACCATTTCAATCACTGGCTATCACCAGCACAGGCACATTAGAACGTTATGGTTTGAGCGATAAAGACTTAGCAATTATCACCAGTTCCCACAAAGGCAGTATGGAACAGGTGAGACAGGTATTTAACATCCTGTGGAGAGCAGATATTGACATCAATGCCCTGCACTGCCCAATTCCTCAAGGTAAGAGTAGTGCTTTAGAATATAACTGTTCTGGTAAACACGCCGGAATGTTAGCTGTTTGTCAGCAACGCCATTGGCCGTTAACTAACTATTTGGATCGTAAACACCCAGTCCAACAGTTAATTATCACCAAAGTAGCAGAATTGCTGCGAATGCCAGCAGCAGAATTTCTGACCGCCCATGATGACTGTGGCGCACCCACATATCTGATGCAACTCAGTCAAATGGCCTCTTTATATGCTGTATTAGCTTCCAGCAATAGCGTGGATATGGAGAGAATTGTCCGCGCCATGAATCATCATCCCACAATGGTGGCGGGTGTCGGAGAATTCGATACAGAATTGATGCGCTTAACTCCTGGTGAACTGGTGAGTAAATCTGGAGCAGAAGGGGTACAGTGCATTGGCCGACTTGGTGAAGGCATGGGATTATCTATCAAAGTCATGGATGGTTCAACACGCGCTAAATATGCCGTAGCTATTCACATCCTCCAACAAATGGGTTGGATTAGTCCCAGCATTGCCCAAAGCCTCTCTGAAAAGTTTATGAACCTGGGGAAATACAAGCGTTTGGAAGTAATTGGAGAATTATCGCTTTTGTAGTTGACAAACTTTTGACTTCGCGCTATATTAAAGGAGTCGAGAGAAAAGCGACAAAAGCGACGCGGGATAGAGCAGCCTGGTAGCTCGTCGGGCTCATAACCCGAAGGTCAGTGGTTCAAATCCACTTCCCGCCACCAAATAAAAAATAAGTCCCTGTAATTTTTAAAGATTACGGGGACTTGTTTTATGTGTTGGGTTGACCCAGGGAAAGCCAAAAAAATCCTTGATCATGTTGGGCTAGGAGTTGCCCAATCAAACCTCCTCTGCCTCCAATCCTGCCAACTCCAGTTCTAGTTGTTGTTCTTTCTCTGGAATTGCCAAAATTTGGGGCAGTTGTTCGATTTGAAAATACTGATGAAATTTTGGGGTTATTTGCAGAGCAAAGGAGCGAGAATCACTCTCTCGGCGTTTGCGAACAAAACCAGATTCTACTAATTCTTGAACGTGCTGATAAGCTCCTGAACCCCGTAAATTAATCAATTCGCTTTGTAATATGGGATTATGGAGGGCGATCGCTGCTAATGTCCGTAAAGCCCCCACACCAAATTCTACTGGTATTATAGCTTGCACTAAATCATGGAATTCCGAACGCAGTTGTAAACTATAACCATGTTCAGTTTCTACGACTTCTAAAGCTGTATCTCGACGGGAATAATTCTCAATTAGTTCGATAATTCCTTCTTCTGCTGTGAAGCGATCACACTTCGCATATTCAGCAATTTCACTTAAAGATAAGGGTTTACCCTTTAAATAAAGAATCGCTTCTATTTTGCCAGTGGTCAGTTGTCAGTAGGGGCGAAGCATTTGGAAGATAAATTATCGCTCATTGCCAAAAATAGTTCTCCAAATGCTTCGCCCGTACAGTTGTTAGTAGGGGCGAAGCATTTGGAAGATAAATTATCGCTCATTGCCAAAAATAGTTCTCCAAATGCTTCGCCCGTACAGTGGTCAGTGGCTGAAAATTTTCACCTATTTTATATAACTAAGTATAAATTCGGCGATCGCTAAATCTTGAGGAGTCGTAATTTTCAAATTAGTCTCTTCCCCAGGAACTATTCTCACTTCAATACCGCATTTTTCAAACAAAGCCGCATCATCAGTCACTTCCCAACCTTGACGGACACCTTCAGCATGGCACTGTTTTAACAATTTGACATCGAACCCTTGGGGGGTTTGGGCCGCCCAAAGCTGTTTACGCTCTGGTGTGCTTTTAATTATATCATTGTCGTCAACGACTTTAATCGTATCTTTAATAGGTACAGCCGCAATTAAACCAGAACAATGCAAAATTGCCTCAGAACAAGCATTAAATAAATCTGGTGTTGCCAAACAACGAGCGCCATCATGAATTAAAACTTGTCCTGCATTAGTTGGCAATGCCTGTAAACCATTGTAAACTGACTCTTGACGGGTAGAACCACCAGGAATGAATACTATTGTTTTTTTCAGCTTTAAGTCAGCGATAATAGACTTGAAGTCATCCCAATCTGGAGGTTGAGAAACAATTCCGATCCAACTAATAGAACTTGCAGCTTCTGCGGCTAACAAAGTCCAAGCAATCAAGGGTTTTGAACGTACCTGTAATAAAAGTTTATTACGATCAGCACCCATTCTTTTGCCACTTCCGGCTGCGGGAATTAGTAAATGCACAACTTTTCCTTAATCTTTAATTAAATAAATTCAAAATACCCATTGTTGAAAATAACTTCACCAGCAAAATTCTCAATACCTATATTCTCCTAAAATATAAAACAATAACCGTTAATAAATATTATGCGTGTAGTAGCCCTAGTCCCTGGTTCAATTGATAACCAAATTCTTTTTTTTGCCACTCTTGATGATCTGAAGCGTTATTATCCCGACGCGCAGATAGATGTGATTGTAGAACCCCAGTCAAAGGCCGCTTACCGAGTCAGCAAGTCAGTTCATGATGTATTAACCTTTGATTACAAAGATCGTAATAGTTTAGCTGATTGGGGTAACTTAGTTGGTATGATCCGTGATCGTGAGTATGATGTCGCTATTATTGTCGGACAAAGTTGGTGGGTAGGCTTGTTAATGTGGTTGACGGGAATTCCCACACGCATTGGCTACCAAGGAGAAGGTGCGGTTTTTCTCACTAACCCTATTCCGCCCAATTTATCCGAGTATGTGGCAAAAATGTACCATAATTTACTCAAACCTTTGAAAATTAATACTCCTTGTCCAGCATTATCAGTAAATGTGCCTAAAGTAGATATTGAATGGGCGCAAGCAGAACAAAAACGCTTAGGAGTGAATGAAACAGGTTTTATTCTCATCAATGCTGGTGAAGGTAGCCTAGATACAACTTATCCCGTAGAAAATTGGCAACAAATTATTGCAGATTGTCAACAAAAACAGCCAGATTTACCTGTTGTTGTCATTAGAGAAGCAAATAATGAGCCTTTAGTCAGATCGCTTTTAGAACATTGTCAGAATATTAAAGTTACTTCTCCCGATGATATTGGTAAGTTAACTGCCATAATTGCCGGTGCTAGTTTAATGGTATCTGTAGAAAATAGCTTCTTGCAATTAAGTATAGCAGTAGAAACATATACAATTACTTTGTTAGATTCTATAAATTCAGAAAAATTATTACCTATAAGCGAGAAAGTATTAGCTATTACTTCATCAACTGGGAAAATAGCAGATATCTCACCCCAAATAGTGTTAGAAAAAATTTGGGGAGGCTGAGTATTAATTTTAGATTTTGGATTTTAGATTGAAAAAAAATATCCAATCTAAAATCATAAATTCCATTGTTTAGACGAATTAGTTTTTTCAATCGTTTCAAAGAAAGCATCATCTAATTCATAACCCAGAATTTGCGCTAAAGATTTGAGTCGAGATGGACTAGTAATATCTTGTTTGTGCAACCAATCACTTAAAATAAAGATTTTGTGCATCAGAAATATTTCTAAAGCTTCGGGGTTATATTGGATACCTTCTTTAGAACTAAACTGATGAGGTACTAACATAGCTGCATACCGAGCTAGTTCTCCTGCTTTCCAGTCTAGTAAAAATGGCAACCAAGGATACTTGGCATCAAGACGCACAAACCACAGTCTGACTTCGGGAATTTCCGATAGTTCCCGTGGATCATTTGCTTCCCGCTCAAACTGAATTTCCAGACGCAGTTGCTGTTCATGGGTAGAAATGCTTCCCTGTTGCAGCAATGGTTCAATCACCGTTAAGGCAGGTGACACATCTAAACTATAAATAGAGTTGTTGTTGAGGGTGATTGTGATTGTCATGAACTGATAGCTACTTACTCAACAGTGTTGAGAATCTACAGTAGCAGCTTTTTCACCTCTTTAGGTAGACATTTAGCCGAATTTTAAGATAAAGTTGTTATGAGTTTGTTTTAGATTAAAAAAATGATGAGTTAGCAAACAGACAAAAGTTTCCTCCAATTTTGCCTAAGCAAGTTCTATCGTGAGGATATTTTGAATTGATTTATCCCCAATTCCTAGAATTTACAACCTGAAATATGTACAAGCAAGGGATTTATCCTAAACCTATTTGTTCTTTACAAGATGCTTTGGATAGGTGTCAAATGTTAGGGATGCGTATCAGTCGTCAACGGCGCTTTGTTTTGGAATTGCTTTGGCAAGCGAAGGAACACCTTTCTGCTAGGGAGATTTATGATCGACTGAATCAAGAAGGTAAGGAAATTGGACATACTTCGGTATATCAAAATCTAGAAGCTTTATCTAGCCAAAATATTATAGAGTGTATTGAACATGGGGAAGGACGATTATATGGCAATAATAGTAATTCCCATAGTCATGTTAACTGTATAGATACAAATCAAATTTTAGATGTGCATATAGAATTACCTGAAGATTTGTTACGTCAAGTGGAAGCACAAACAGGGATAAAGATTTCTGAATATACTATTAACTTTTATGGTTATCGTGACAAAGTAAGTGATTAGGAATTAAAAATTTAAACTAGCCTAAAAAATCAGGAATCAACTTTCTTGTAAAAATGAGCGATCGCCTTGTACAATTTTTATTAATTGACCCAGATCCAATTTTCCGTTTAGGACTCAAGGTAACACTGGAAGCTATTCCTAATTTACAAGTAGTAGCAGATGTTGCTACAGATACTGCGGCTTTACAAGTTTTAGCGGAAATACTAACTGGAAATTCTCGGCAAATTAAATTAATTATCTTAGAATTAGATAATGAGCAAATAGGGTTAAAATTCTGTAAACAACTCAAAGCTTTATATCCCCATATACCTATATTACTTTTAAGTTCAAAATCTCAACCAGAAATGCTCATTGCTGCCAAAGAAATCGGGATAAATGGCTATTGTCCTAAAGGGATATCAATTTCTCAATTAGTCCCCATTATTCAAGAAGTAGCTAATGGTGGTTATTACTGGTTTGCAGATTCAGTAATTGTTAATTCTCCTTTCCCATTTGCTAAGTTGCGAAATAACTTACAAAATTCGGGAATTAATAATATTGATCAAGCCCTTGATAAAGTTACAGAACAATTAAAATTGCCAGGAATAACTCTATTAAATAAAGCAATTTTAGCAGGACAACGACGCGAACTTTTAGCGGCTCGGTGGGTTGTTAATCACTTATTGACAGCAGAGAAGGAAAGACAAAGACTATCACAAGAAAACCAATTACCGTCCTTAGATATTTTTCCCAATCAGACTATTATTAAATCAGATCCACGACCATTTATAAACGTACCACCGATAGTTAGTTCTCAACAACTGCAATCTGAATTATTGACTTTAGGTTTAAATAAACTCAAATTTCCTTTAGATAATCTTACTAATACACCTTTAGAAATTGATATTCTTCGAGAAAATAAAAAGCGAGAGTTACTTTATATTATTCTTCAGCAATTTTTTAAGCAGTTGGAAGAAGTTCGGGCTTTTAATTTTGATAAGAATCAGCTATTTAATTTACAAAGCCAGATTTTACTAGACTTATGGCAATTTACTATTACGGAGTTTTTTGGAAATTATTCCCGAATTATTTTAGATAAAGAAGAAATAAGTTTGGTTAAATTTTTATTAGATAAAACCACAGAATCGCAAACAGAAATTATCAATAAAGTTCCATTTCTATTTGAATTATTGACTTATCTACTATTATTAACAGATTTATGTATTGATAACGTTTCTTATCCAGCAGGAACGCAAGAATCTCAATCTCAAGCATTATCAATTTTAGAAAATTTATTGATTCACATAGCTAATGCTGTAATTCAACCATTACTAAATAATTTAGCAGACGAGGAAAGTATTAAACAAAATTTTTATCATTGGCACATGATTTCCACCAGAGAAATTGAGAAATTTAGAAATAATTTATCTTGGAAATATCAATTACATCAATATATAACTGAAGCGCAAACAATTTTTGAAAGTCGCTATGAATTATTTATTTTTGCCCCTCGGGGAATTTCTAAAATATCAATTTATGCCCCTCGAAATCAAGAATTAGCTCAACTTTCTGGAATTCCTTTAGGGGTAACATTAATACTAGAATTTCGGGATGCTATTTCTCCCCGCATACAATCATTAGTAGGCTTTTTAGGAACTGGAATTGTTTTTGTTCTGACTCAAGTAATTGGCCGAGGTTTAGGTTTAGTTGGGAGGGGAATTTTACAGGGAATTGGTAGTGTTTCTTTAACGGAAAAGGGACAACGGAAGAATAAGTAATTGGTAATTGGTAATTGGTAATTGTTCAAAGGGAACAGGGAACGGGCAACTTTCTAACAGGAAAAACTCATGTTTAAAAACATGAGAAAAACATCCTTTTTTTGACTGAGCTTTAAACTGGTGCAAATGAGTGTTTCTTATTTGCTCCCTGTTCCCTGTTCCCTGTTCCCTGTTCCCTGTTCCCTTCTTTTGTAATTGGATTAAAAGCCTTTTCATTAATTACCAATAATATACATCGGGAAGTGCTGTACTATAAATTCCAATCACGACGATAATTGAAAAAACCTAATAACAACTCTTGTAAAGCACGGTTTTTATTAATTCTGTGTCTATTCCATTCTCTGGCTGTTTCCATGATAATTTCGGAATAACTGGGATAAATAGGTGATAATTTTGCTAAATGCTGAATTTTAATATTTTGTGATATTGCTAAACTAATTAAATTAATTAATTCTCCTGCTGCTATTCCTAAAATAGAACATCCTAGAATTTTTCCATTTTCCAAAACTACTAATTTACAAATACCTGTAATTTCTCCTTGTATTTGTGGGGCTGTAGCTGTTTTGAAATATTGCTTAAAAACTAAAATTTGCTTTTGAGAATATCGGTTTCGCGCTTGTTTTTCTGTTAAACCAACTTGTGCCACTTTAGGTTGAGAATATATTCCCCAAGGAACAGATTCATAATTAACTTTTAGTCTGGGAAAAAATAAAGCATTTTCTATGGCAATATTAGCTTCATAATTACCAATATTCTGAATATCATAACCACCTAATATATCACCACAGGCATAAATTCGCTGGTTGGTAGTTTGTAATTTTTCATTGACAACCAAGCGGTGTTGATGCAATTTTACTCCTACCGCTGGTAAATTCAGATATTCTAGGTTTGGTTGCTGTCCAATTCCAATAAAAATTTCGTCGGTTTCAATGGCTTGATTTCCGGCTTGTACCCATTTTTTATTGTCTATATGTCGGATTTGGGTGACTTGGGTTTGTGTTAAAACCCGCACACCATCAACTTCTAATTGTGCTGTTAATAATTGGGCTATTTCTAAATCAAGATTAGGCAGAATTTGAGAATTTTTAACTATTAATGTAACTTGACAACCGAATCTGGCTAAAAATTGAGCAATTTCTATACTTTGAGGAACACCACCAATAATTACCCAATTTTCGGGTAATGTTGTTGTTTCTAAAGATTGCCAAATATTAGCTAAAGTCAGATATTTAATGGTATCTAATCCTGAAATATTGGGAATTAAGGGACGAGAACCATTAGCGAGTAAATAGGTGCGACTATATAACTGTCTTTCATTAACTGTAAAACTTAATTGAGGAGAAGATTGAAATTGACCATTACCAACAATAATATCAACACCTTGAGCAGCTAAGTTAGAAAGAGAATTTATTTGATTAAGATTTTTGGCAACGGCATTTGCATAAAACAATCCTTTTTTTAAATTTAAAAATTCTGGATTTAAGTGAATATTTTTGTCAAAAATTTCTAGATTTGCTAAATTATAAGATTGCTGAGTAATTTGACTAATTTCACTAAGTATGTATTGATAACTTGAATTATAGTGATCAGAAAAATCCGCGCTCACAATCAAGGCAACTTTAGCGTGTAACTGAGTGGCACTTAAAGCGGCATGGTATCCAGCAATACTGCCACCAATAATAACGATATCGTAATCAATATTGGGCATTGGGCATTGGGCATTGGGCATTGGGCATTGGGCATTGGGCAGTTGTTCGTTGTTCGTTGTTCGTTGTCACCCATTAAGTTCCTTCTTCCTTCTTCCTTCTTCCTCCTGATAGCGAAGCGTGGCGTTAGCCATACTCCTGATAGCGAAGCGTGGCGTTAGCCATACTCCTGACTCCTGACTCCTGACTCCTGACTCCTTCTTATAAGTGCTGTTAATAGGCGTTGGTTATCAGACTGGGTACGGACTGCGATGCGAAAAAAGCGATCGCCTAATTCCTTAAAGCTTAAACAATCACGAATTAAAATCTGGTGTTGCTGAAGTAGTTGCTGTTGTAGCTGGGAAGTGGATTGTTGAGATTCTACCAATAAGTAGTTAACAGTGCCTTCGAGCGGGGTTAAACCGGGAATTGAAGCTACACCTTGAAATAGTTGGTTTCTCGCCTCTGGTAGCCATTTCCAGGTGAGATTTTGGAATTCTGTATCTTGGAGGGCGGCGATCGCTGCGGCTGCTGCTAAAGTATTTACAGGCCAAGGATCTCGCCATAATTTCCATTTTGCCAACCGGTCGGGGTGAGCGATCGCATATCCTAATCTTAGCCCTGGTAAACTGTAAAATTTGGTGAGCGATCGTAAAATCACCAAATTCTCGTATTCCTGCACCAACCCAATTAAACTTTGTTCAGCTTCCGGTGGCAAAAAATCCATAAACGCTTCATCTATCACCACCAAAGCAAACTTTTCCAAATACGGTAAAACAGATTCCCGTGAAAATAACTTTCCCGTTGGATTATGGGGATTATTCAGCAGTAACCCAAAATCTGAAGTCTCAAGTCCGAAATCTGGCAATAGAGAAATATTCCCCTGACCTATGCCTAAATCCACAGGAAACTCCAGAACTTTAGCGTTATTAGCCGCAAGAGTGCGGTAATAGTCACCAAACGCTGGAGTTAGTAACACTGTTGCTGCTAATTGTCCCAATTCTCTACCCACCAGAGTTAATAATTCTGCTGAACCATTACCTGGCAAAATCCACTCAGTAGGTATTTGATGAAAATGACTCAGAGCAAGTCTCAATTCACCATACTCTGGGTCAGGATAATTCCTCAGATTCCCCAGTTGGCACACAATTGCAGCAATAACGCTGTTTGGTGGTCCCAACGGGCTGATACTGGCGGAAAAATCCACAATAGCATCAGGGGAACAGCCAGCCAGTGCTGCTGCCCAAGCTAAATTTCCCCCGTGTGCTTGTTGTGGCATCAAAAATATCTTTCCTATAGAAGAACTTACTCTTTTGGCTCTTTTGGGGGTGCTACTCTTTCTCTAAACAGTTTCCCAGCGGAGAAAGCGGGAACTCTGGTAGCGGGAATATCCATTTTTTCGTTGGTTTTGGGGTTGCGCCCTTCACGGGCTTTGCGTTCCCGTGATTCAAAAGAACCAAATCCTACCAATGTTACCTTATCACCGGAAGAAACCGCTTCCACAATGGTTTCGATGGCAGCACTCAAAACAGCATCAGCCTGTTTCTTGGTAACACTAGCCTTTTCTGCTACCGCATCAACTAATTCGCCCTTGTTCATATCGAACTCCTAAAGTTTTGCTAGAGATTATTTCAAGATGCACCATGACTGCATCTTTACGTAAATTTCCGTTTGTAGAAATAAAAAAATCGTTCCTTGAGAGTATTTACACTCAAAATCGCTACAAATACGATTGATTCGACTTTTCAATGAATCATTCTAAGGCGTTGTCGCCCTAAGTGGATAGATAAAACTATTAATTTATATAGATTTCAGGATTTTTTTGTTTTTTTACCTCTTTACTGTATTCAAAATACCCTATTTTTAGGAATAAATACTTAATGGTCAGTTGTCAGTTGTTAGTAGGGGCGAAGCATTTGGAAGATAAATTATCGCTCATTGCCAAAAATAGTTCTCCAAATGCTTCGCCCGTACAG
>NZ_LJOQ01000036.1:0-6390 GCF_001672255.1 Anabaena sp. AL09 | reverse complement strand
CTCCAAATGCTTCGCCCGTACAGTAAGCATTTGGAAGATAAATTATCGCTCATTGCCAAAAATAGTTCTCCAAATGCTTCGCCCGTACAGTTGTCAGTGGTCAGTTGTCAATTTTCCCCTGCTCCCTGCCCCCTGCTCTCTGCGTGTATTGATGACTTGATGACTTTGCCTCTGGCTTTAAGGACTCTGCGAAGTCGGTCAGCACTCAAGTAAACTTGTCGCTCAGATGCTAGTTTTTTGGCTAGTTGTTTAGAGTTGTAAGTTTGGGGTTCTTCAATTAGACAGTTTTCTAGATACTCTAAATCATTTTCTGAATAACGCGGTTTTCCTCCTCGACCTGGAGCATCCCATAATCCTGCTAAACTCATCTTTTCCCAACGGTGTAAGGTTTGACGGACTGTAGAAACTGCCCAGTTTAAACCTTGAGCAATTTCCTCGTTTTTTAATCCCCTAGCGTTCAACAGTAGAACTTGAGCGCGATCTTTTGTTCGTTGAGGAGCGTCTTTAGACCTTCTTAACTCTTCTAGCGTTAACTTTTCTTGATCAGTTAAAACAACTCTTAGTCGGCATCCCATAGGACTGTTATTTTGATTAATGTATTTGGTATCTGACGTGGGTTTCCAGATGGATATTTTTAATTACAGTACATAGTAACAAATGATTTGTATGTATTATCAAAAATCTATTGGCTTCAGTGTAGCCCTATAACAGTTACTTTAATAGTCAAAAATAATTTCATGACTAAGTATTGTCACGCTATACAACAATACCTTTACCACATTGAAAAAATCCTTAATTCGTAGGTTGGATTGATGTTAATTTTTGGTTGAAGCGAAAAAAAAGGTTTGGTCATATTACCAAACCTCCATAATTGCTGTGCTTAACAACGTACATAATTAATTTAGTGCTAATCTAGCCACATAGCATCTTCCTATGGAATGTGTACAAATTCCTCTAAATGTGATATATCATGGCAATAACACATATTGACATCATAAATAGGAATTCATAAAATTTTACCAACTACTTTAAATACGAAAAAGACCTGGGGGTTAGCCAAGCCTTTATATATACCAGGTGTTTACCATATATAGCTACTTTAAACCTTATATTATTCTTATTCATCTTCCTATAAGATGTGTACAAATTTCTCCAAATGTGATATTGCCGATGTCTATCTTGGTTTTTTACTAAAAATTTGATAGGGTAGGCCGAAAGACCTACCCTACAGCTATTCTTTCAAAACTGTCTTGGATGCCATTCTTGTCTTTTTGCGGTCAGCTTCCGATAGTTCTTCACCTGCTTGTAAGCGAGTTGCCGAAACTTGTAACACGGTGGCTGCACAGGTATCACCGATTTGTAAGGCGGTATTAGCAGCAGTTTGTAACATTGTAACAGCACCAAGGCGATCGCCTAATTCTAATTTTGCCTCAGCCAATTGAGTTTGCCGATATTTAGCCAAAAGCAGAATCGAGTTTAGCACCTGGGAATTGAGAGCAGGTTCATAACTTTTCGTAAAATTAGCATATATTGGCACTAAAGGAGAAAGTAAACCCTGTTTATTCAGCGATGGGTCATCATAGCGAATTTGGATATGACCAATAACTTGTTTCCCTTCTGGCAATTGTCCCAGATAAATATTCGCTAAAACTACCCGTTCGGTATCTTTCATCAAGTCCCCTAACCGCACCATTAAAGTCCCATTAGCATCGGTTTCTACTGGTAATTCAATAGTATCTGGCGCAACTTGGGCGACTGGTTTGAGTTCCGCGAGACGCACAACCGGCACTAAGGATAGAAGTAAATGGGCATTTGTTAATCCCACTGACTGCACCCGTCGAAACAGCCGCGCAAATTGAGTTACAGCTTGTTCCGGGTTCTCGATATAAGCGAGAGTCCCACCCCCAGCATCAGCAATTTTTTCTAATAAATCTGGATTCCAGTCATCACCAAAACCCAGAGTGTTAATTGTCAGATTGAGTTTGGCGGCTTTTTGGGCAAGTTGCAAACACCGTTTATTGTCATTTGGTCCAATTTGCCATTTCCAAATCTGTAAACCGTTATCCCCATGGCCATCTGTCAGTAAGAAGGCTTGGGAAACCGCGCCTTTTGTGCCTTTGAGTAGTTCTGTAATGCCGAGAGATAAACCTTCGGCAATGACAGTACCACCACCAGCCTTCAGCTTGGCTTTGAGTTGGGTTTTGATGCTTTCAATATCTTGGACGATTTGGTTGGGGATAATGACCCCAGACGAGCCAGCAAAACCGATAACGGATATCCTGTCACCAGCTTTTAATTGATCCAATAATTGTTCAACTGCTTGAATGACGATATTCATGGGTTCACCGGACATAGAACCACTTTGATCGAGAATCAAGCAGAGATTTAAGGGTAAATTTTGTTCAAGTTCAGACGGAATGGCGGAAATGGAAATTGAAAGTTGACGTTGATTGCTTTGTTGGGCAGCATCAACGTTGGTATCATTTAGAGCCGATGTTA
This sequence comes from Anabaena sp. AL09, assembly GCF_001672255.1. Classification (NCBI taxonomy): domain Bacteria; kingdom Bacillati; phylum Cyanobacteriota; class Cyanophyceae; order Nostocales; family Nostocaceae; genus Anabaena; species Anabaena sp. AL09. Next base: position 3,891 of record NZ_LJOQ01000036.1, on the reverse strand, counting down.
GTTGAACTTTCATTGGGGGGAAGCATCTTGCAAAACAGTTTTTGAGACAATTCTGGTTTTTTTGCGATCGCTTTCTGATAACTCTTCCCCAGCTTGTAGGCGGGTGGCGGAAACTTGCAATACCGTTGCCGCACTAGTATCACCCATTTGCAAAGCAGTTTTCGCCGCCGTTTGTAACATCGTCGCTGCACCAGCCCGATCACCCTGCTGTAATTTCGTTTCGGCTAACTGGGTTTGGCGATATTTGGCTAAAGCTAAAACCGACTGTTGTACCTGGGGATTTGGTGCTGGTTGGTATTCCCTGGTGACATGAGCATAAATTGGTAGATTGGGGGAGTGTAGCCCGATTTGGTTAGCGGCGGGGTCATCGGAGCGGACTTGAACATTAGCGATCGCCTGTTTACCTTCTGGCAACTGTCCCACATAAATATTAACTAAAACTACCCGTTTCTCGTCTTTCATTAAATCGCCCAGTCTCACTACTAACTGTCCATCGCTTTCGGGTTGTACTGGTAACTCAATGGTATCTGGGGAAACTTGGGCAATGGGTTTGAGTTCTGCCAGTCGGACATTAGGCATTAAAGATAATAATAGTTGAGCGTTAGTCAACCCCACTGTTTGCATTCGACTAAATAAGCGACCAAATTCCGATACAGCCTGATCTGGATGTTGAATATAAGACAATGTACCCATACCAGCATCAGCGATTTTTTCTAAAACCTTATCATTCCAATTGTCACCAAATCCCAATGTATTCAGAGTTAAATTATAGCTGGCGGCTAATTGGGCAAATTTCAAACAGCGATCGTTATCACCATGTTCATTTTCCCCATCAGTCAGTAAAAATGCTTGGGAAACGGTATCTTGTTTACCTTTGGCTAACTCCTCAATTCCCAACCGTAAACCCTCATCAATAGCAGTTCCCCCATCAGCGGTGAGTTGTTTAATTTGCTTTTTAATCTGTTGGCGATCTGTAATTAACTGATTGGGGACTAAAACCTTGGCACGGTGGTCAAAAACAACTACACTGAGACGATCTTCAGGAGTCAAACGATCTACTAATAAACAAGCGGCATTTTTCACAGTTTCCAGGGATTTTCCTTGCATTGAACCGCTATGATCGAGAATTAAGCATAAGTTCAAGGGTACAGTCCGATCTATAGTTTCACCACCAGCAGAAACGGAAACTACTAATTGACGTTGAGTGCTAGTTTGATTTGCATCTATACCAGCATCATTAAGCGCTAGTTGTAAATTAACTTTCATAATTTCAATTTCCTATCTAGTTTAGACAGATACAATTTTACAGATAACTTCAAACCGCATCCTCTATACTACGGAAAATAAGTTAATTTAGGAGTCACAGGCTGAGAATCACTGGAATAAAAGCCTTAACTTTCCCTAAAACAGAGACTGAAATATGAACAAATAAACATGAAAATTGATAGAATTTAATTATTCAAAAAGTAATTTTTCAGGGTTTCTGCTAAAGTAAAAGGAGATTCTTTAGGAAAGAAGTTTAATTTAATTCCTGTTTCTTCAGATGCTTTTAAACGAGCTTTTTCATAACAATCTGCAAATATTTCTATAAATAGAGGTTGCAAACTAGGACTATCTTCTAATAATAATTCAATACAAATACGTTGCTCTGTAATCGTACTGCGCCAGCTTTCACTACGTTTTTCAGGTTGATATTGCCATTTTAGTAAGTGCATTAATAGCACAATTAAACGGCTCTTTAACTCCCGTTTTTCACTTTTTCCCATGCTTTCAATTTCTTCTATCAGATTTGCTAAATCAATTTCTGCAAATTTCCCTGCTTTTAATTGTTTAGATATTGTTTCTATCCACAGATAAAAATCTTGGTCGTAAAGATTATCATTGGTAATGACTGTTGGTTGATGTGTTGTCATAATGATTTCTAACCTCCTGCAATAATCCTATCAGTAAATCATTCTATTGTTTCTCTTTCTTCATAATTCACCTTGATGCTAAATATAGCATTCCCCGGCAGAACCAGGGAACGAGGATAATAATGGTTTTTGTTGTTAGGAAATATTCGCCATATATTTAACCAAATCATCTATTTGCGAAAAATCTAATAATTCTTCGGCTAAATCTTCCAGTTGAGTTAATCCCAAATTAGGAAGTTGCTGTTCTATTCTGGCTGGAATATTCCCAAAGCGGCGTTTTAACATACGGAGAATCAATTCTATTGCTTCTCTTCTTTTGCCTTTTTGCTCACCTTTTTGCAGAATATCCTGATAAACCCAAGATTCTTCCATAATGTCCTCCTGAAACAGTTGATTAAGTAGATTTCTATTAAATCTTAACCCGGCTAAAAGCTGTGTACAAACGGAAATATTATCCCGTGCTTTCTTGGATTCAATTGTATTTACAGCAGCAGCAACTTGGGTTAAAAGATTTTCGGGTGAGTCGCTTTTTGCTAAAGTTGCTAATGGTAATAGTGCGGGGTTAGCAAGTAGTAACGCTGCTTCCTCTTCCCACATCCGTATAACTCTATATTTGTGGATAGTGTTGGTGTCTACATATTGACTATTAAACACCATTTCGGAAGTTGTGGCTTGCAAAAAAATCATGACTTGCTCAATTTCACAGCCATATTGACGTTTTAAGCGAGTGTAGTAGTCAAGCATCCGAAAATCAAGGGGTGTTTTCGATTTCGGTGTAGTTTGGAACTCTAAATGTAAGATTTTATTACCGACTTTGAGGAAAATCACCGCGTCAGCGCGTATGGGTTCAAGATGAAGTTCGGTTTTCAAGATTTCCACCTCTGATACTTCACCAGCTAGTAACCATCTGGCAAAATCTTGAGGATAGGTTTCCGCTAGGTACTTACAAGTGTTATCGTAGGACAAGTTATTTTTTTCCTTGAATCTGGTAATTGTTATTTACCAGATTCTTACATATATACTGATCCTTGGGTTGATGATTTAGAAAACAATTGGATATCACCCCCCTAACTCCCCATAAAAATCTTCATCTAATAACTGTTCTAGAGTAAAAGGAAAATCAAGAGGATATTCGGTTTCATCTGGTTTTCTGACACCAAATTTAGCATTTTTACTTTCTTTGATTGCCAATTTACGAGCATCAGCATAAGCAATAAAAATAACTTCATGGAGATAATTTTTAAAAGAAGGATTTTCTTCTAAATCTTTTCTAACTCGAAAACGATTTTCAGTAACAGAACTATACCAACTTCCTTTCATCATTTCGGGAGCATCAGCTTGAACGGTTAACTTGAGTAAGTGAGCAATTAAGATAGTTAAATTACTCAAAAATGACCGTTTTTCTGATTTCCCCATATCTTCTAATTCTAAAAGCAAATGTTCCCAATCAATATCATTAAAATCTTGTTGTTTGATTTTTTTAATGATAGTTTCTCGCCAAACATTAAAATCTCGTTCATAGAGTTGATTGTTCATAATCCTCCTGCAAAAGTTAATTCTTATTTTAATTTAGTTTAAAAATATTTACCTGGATTATGAAAAGCCATATTTAATAAAATTTAACCAAAACTGGGAATAATACCCACAAATCAGTATAAAATCTAATAGATAATCTCTTGCTGACGCAATTATGCCGCTAGACTATTCCGGTCAAAATCTCCGAGGGCGCTCTTTTAAAGGTCAAAACCTGACAGATGCTAATTTTAGCAAAGCTGATATTAGAGGAGCAAATTTTACTAATGCTATCCTTAAAGACGCTGACTTTACAGGTGCTAAGGCTGGACTACAGAAACGTTGGGTCATTGGTTTGTTCTTAGCTACATTAATACTGTCTCTGCATTTAATCTCATAAAATTGTAGTTTTCCGTAGTCAAACGTAGCTATATCCGTCACTACAATGAACCTTAGTAATATCTTT
>NZ_LJOQ01000035.1:0-41841 GCF_001672255.1 Anabaena sp. AL09 | reverse complement strand
AACCTACGAATACGAAGCGATCGCGCTTTAGCCAGTCGTCTAATACGTCAAACCACCCTCTACTGGGGGCGCGTCCAACTGCGATGGTCATTTAACTAAAATCCTCGTTTTTTACTAAAATTGCCCCGTTTTTTTAAGCAGTGTTTCCACAGTTTTACTGATTTATATCATCTGCCGTGAGGAATTCAACGTTTTTTTTGACAACCCCAGCAGCCTTGCAGAAGCTAAGATTGTGAGAACTGACTACTTGACAAAGTGATCATTTCTCATATGATCGGCTACCGTTAACTAGCAATCTAGATTGTGGTAACGCAATGATTCTTAACTTATCACATTCCTCAGAGTTTGGGCTGGATATGGAACAGGAAGTTAAATATTTTCTATCCATATCAGAATTTTAACAATTGGACATAGGTTTTCTCAGAAATCTTCCTAGGGGCGCAGGCCCTGCGGCCTAAAATCCTTCAAGTTCAGGATAAAATTTCTGCTCAATTCTTTGATAACTTGCAATCCAGACTGCTTCAGTGGCAGACTTGAGAAAGATAGTCCAAGGCAGTTTAATGACCGTATCAACAACAATTAACAAAAGCGAGAACCTCCTCTCTCAAAAGGTTCTTGGTTCACGTCGGTTTAGTAACTACTGGTGGGCAAGCATTGTAACTATGGGAGCCAGTGGTTTTTTCTTAGCTGGTATCTCTAGTTATCTCAAAGTTAATTTACTCATAGTTACTGATGCAACACAACTAATATTTGTCCCTCAAGGATTGGTGATGGGACTATATGGTTCTGCTGGCTTGCTATTAGCTACATATCTGTGGCTCGTGGTGCTGTGGGATTTAGGCGGCGGTTATAATCAGTTCAATCGGGAAACGGGGACATTAAAAATCTTTCGTTGGGGGTTTCCAGGGAAAAACCGTCAAATCCAAATTGATGGCCGGATTGCAGATGTACAATCTGTCAGGATTGTGATTAAAGAAGGTCTGAATCCTCAACGTGCTTTGTATCTTAGGGTTAAGGGTAGAAGAGATATTCCCCTCACACGAGTAGGTCAACCGTTATCTTTGGCAGATTTGGAAACCCAAGGTGCGGAATTAGCTCGTTTTTTAGGAGTATCTTTAGAAGGACTCTAGGAATTTTGGATTTTGGATTGGTGAACAATAAGATCCATAACATAAGATCCCCGACTTCTCTAAGAAGTCGGGGATCTGGGGATCTAAGGAATAATTGGCCAGAAAAGATGAAGATATTTTGTTTAATGCAGTCACTAACAATGCGGTTAAAATTTCCACAATTTTTTGTAGTTCTGTTGATGATTGGCTCTTTGACTTTGGGAGGATGTACTGGTAGTACAACATCTTCTAATTCATCCCCAACGGCAACGACTACCAGTGCTACTACTAGCGCACAAACAGTACCAGAAACTGTTAGTGAGAGTATTCCTGGAACCAAAGGTTTACCACGCCTTGAGGGTAAAGCTACGGTGGTGATGACGGTGAAGCGTGGAGAAGTCGTTAACCCCCAATCAATTACAATTGAAATAGATGGCACAAATGCACCAATTACTGCGGGTAATTTTGTGGATTTGGTTCAAAAAGGCGTTTATGACGGTTTAGCATTCCATCGTGTTGTGCGTGAACCTCAACCTTTTGTGGTTCAAGGTGGAGATCCCCAAGGTAAAGATCCGAAATTTCCCGAAAATAGACTGGGAACAGGTGGTTTTATTGATCCTAAAACTGGGAATGAGCGCCGGATACCGTTAGAAATTAAACCAAAAGGCGCAAAAGAGCCTATTTACAGTAAAACAATTACTGAGAAGCCTGTATTACAGCATAAGCAAGGGGCGATCGCTATGGCTAGATCACAACCAACTGATTCTGCTTCTGCTCAATTTTACTTTCCTTTAGCAGATTTATCGTTCTTGGATGGTAACTATGCCGTGTTTGGTAATGTTACCAAAGGTTTTGAGGTAGTGAACAAAATCGAGCAAGGCGATCGCATTGTATCGGCAAAAGTTACTCAAGGCGCGGAAAATCTAAAAACTGCTCCATAGTTTAGTTGTCAGTTGTCAGTTGTCAGTTGTCAGTTGTCAGTTGTCAAAATAATTGATAACTAGTACAATACGGCGTAAGTTAAGCAACCATTAAAAATCCATGAAAAGCTTATACCATCTACTTTTTAATTTTTAATTGTTAATTTTTAATTCCGCCCTGCGGTACTAGCCTAAAGTTGTTTCGTAATTTTACAAGTATTCTTACTCCTGACTTCTGACTCCTTCTTCATGTATTTTTATATAAAATCTAAAATTGGTTAGAGTTGTTGTGACTGGGATTGGTTTAGTTTCCGCTTTAGGTAAAAGCTTGGAGGCTAGTTGGCGAGATTTACTATTAGGAAAAACGGGAATTAAATTACATCAACTATTTCCAGAATTGGGAATAATTCCCCTGGGATTAATTGCTGAAAAACCCTCTTTATTAAATACACTCACGGAAATAGTTGTTAACTCAGCTTTACAAGATGCTCAATTAATAACACCTTTACCTGATTGCGCGGTCGTAATTGGTTCTAGTCGGAGTTATCAAGCATCTTGGGAGATCATGGCGCGACAGATGTATCAGGAAGAGGCAGAATTAAACTTAGATAATTGGTTAAATACTTTACCTCAGATGAATGCGATCGCTGTAGCGCGACAAATTGGGGCAACAGCAGCAGTTTTAGCCCCAATGGCGGCTTGTGCAACGGGAATTTGGGCGATCGCTCAAGCTACAATGTTGATCAAAACTGGGCAATACCAACGAGCAATTACAGGGGCAATAGAAGCACCCATAACCCCCCTGACAATTGCCGGATTTAGGCAAATGGGGGCTTTAGCCAAAACAGGAGCTTATCCCTTTGATTTGCAGCGAGAAGGCTTGGTACTAGGTGAAGGTGGTGCTGTTTTGATTCTCGAATCTGCGGAATTAGCCACCCAAAGACAAGCCAAGATTTATGGAGAAATATTAGGTTTTGGCTTGACAGCAGACGCATATCATGGAAATTCACCAGAACCATCAGGTAAAAGTGCAATCATGGCAATTAAGCAATGTTTAGAACGTAGTCACATTTCACCCACAGACATAGACTACATTCACGCTCATGGTACAGCTACCCAGTTAAATGACCGCATTGAAAGTAAAATTATTCAACATTTGTTTTCACCAAAATTAGCGATTAGTTCCACAAAAGGTAGCACAGGTCATACATTAGGAGCATCTGGAGCTTTAGGTGTAGCATTTTCACTTATGGCATTGCAAAATCAAATTTTACCTCCCTGTGTAGGACTTCAGCAACCAGAATTTAATTTAAATTTCATCACATCAGCACAAGAAAGTAAAATTCAGCAAGTGCTATGTTTTAGCTTTGGCTTTGGGGGACAAAATGCCGTGATAGCTTTGGGAAATTAAGGATTAATTATGAAAGAACTGGAACTACTAAAAAACTTATATTCTCAAGATTTAGAAACTAGAAAAAACTGGTATTCTCATGTAGCAGAAGTCTATAATAAATTCAGACCTCGCTATCCACAAGAAATTATTAATGGTGCTGTAGAAGTAGCTCAACTTTCCACCAAAGCCAATATTCTAGAATTAGGTTGTGGACCGGGAAATGCAACTTTAGCATTTGCTCAATTAGGTTTTTCTATGATTTGTTTAGAACCAAGTTTAGCAGCTTGTAATTTAGCAAAACAAAATTGTGTAATCTATCCACAGGTGGAAATTCAGCAAACAACCTTTGAAGAATGGGAACTAGAAACCGGAAAATTTGATGCTGTTTTAGCAGCAACTTCTTACCATTGGATTAATCCTGAATTTGGTAATAGCAAAATTTCTCAAGCTTTACGGAATCATGGTAATTTAATTTTGCTGTGGAATATGACACCGCAACCAGAATATGAAATATATCAAAATTTTCGGGAAGTTTATCAAAAGTATGCTCCACTTTTAGACAGATATGAAGATATAGAAACTCAAAAAGAGATAGTGCAAGCTTTAGGACAAAAAGCCATTGATTCAGGTAAATTCAAAAATTTAGTTTCCGAACAAGTTGTCTGTAGAGTTAATTATTATATGGATGACTTTTTACTGCTTTTAAGCACCTATACACAATACCTAAAACTAGATATAGAAACCAGAACTTGTTTATTTACAGCATTACGAAAAAAGATCGAAGATCATTATGGAGGAAATATCCAAATTACCTATATCTCAGCTTTTCAAGTTGCGAAAAAAGCCTAAGCAGACTGTAGCTAAAAACTTTATACAGATAAAAATCTTGATGCGTCTGGGTTGTAGGTTTATTCAGCAAACCCTATGTAGAGAAGTTACTGGGAAACATCTCTACATTTTGAGTAATATGAATGTTAAATTATTTACTCACCTTCTACCAAAGCGCGATATTCATCTGCTGTCATAGCGTCTTCTATTTCAGCAGCATCATTAGTACGTACTTTAATTAACCAACCTTCTCCATAGGGATCTTCTGCTATATCTTCAGGAGAGTCAATTACAGCTTGATTCCGTTCTATGACAGTACCGCTGATTGGTGAATTCAGGTGTTCTACGGCTTTTACTGATTCAATTGTACCAAATTGGTCATTTAGAGTGATAACATCATTAATTTCTGGCAGTTCCAAAAAAACAATATCACCTAATTGATCAACAGCAAATTCGGAAATACCGATAGTAGCAATGTCGCCATCTAGACGAACATATTCATGGGTGTCTAAGTATCGCAAATCCTGGGGATATTCAAAAGACATATCACTTTCTCTGTTAAAAAAATAGTGTTACAACAGTAACCTAAACCACATTATTCCTCAAAAACCGCAAAGATTATCAGTTAGGAACACGATTCTTTGAGCGATAAAATGGGCGTTTTACAACTACCGCAGGATAAGCCTTGCCGCGAATTTCCACATCTAGCTGCTGCTTGAGGGTTGCTAACTGGGTGGGAACATAAGCTAAGGCTATGGGATAACCAAGCGTAGGTGAGAGAGTACCACTTGTTACTTCGCCTACCACCTGATCTGATGATAATACGGGGTAGCCGTGGCGAGCAATATTTCGTCCTTGTGTTTGCAAACCTACGAGTTTACGGGACATTCCTTGGGCTTTCTGCTGTATTAAAACTTCCCGACCAATGAAATCACCTTTAGTATCTAAATGTACTAACCAACCCAAACCAGCTTCTAGCGGTGTGGTGGTATCATCAATATCTTGCCCATAAAGTGCCATTGCCGCTTCTAAACGCAATGTATCTCTACAACCAAGTCCGCAAGGCACAACACCAAGATCATATAAACTCTGCCACAAATCTATACCCACTGATGAATCTACCATCACCTCAAAACCATCTTCGCCAGTGTACCCTGTCCGGGCGAGGAATGCGTGTTTTCCGAAAATGGTTGTTTCTAAATGCCCAAAAGCCTTAATAGGTGATAAGTCTGCTGAAATTAAGGATTGCAGAGAATGAGTAGCTGTTGGGCCTTGAACAGCAATTAAGATTTTATCCTGTGACAGGTCTTGAAATTTAACTACATCAAGATCAAGATGTGCCAATAGCCATTGTTTGTCTTTGTCGGTAGTTGAGGCGTTAACAATGATGACTAAATTTTGCTTACCAGCACTGTCTGTATCCTGGTAATAAATAATGATGTCGTCAATGATTCCGCCCTGGGGGTTAAGTAAGACGGTATATTGCGCTTGTCCAGGCTGTAACCGACTTAAATCGGAAGGAACTAAATACTCAAGTTGGGAAATCAGGTTTTTACCTTGGAGGGTAAATTTGCCCATGTGAGAAATATCGAACATTCCCGCAGTATTTCTGACAGCGTGGTGTTCTTGGGTGATACCGCTGTATTGTATGGGCATTTCCCAGCCCCCAAAGCTGGTGAATCTGGCTTTGAGTTCTACACCCATTTGATATAAAGGGGTTCGCGTCAGAGATTGGGAGGCAGCGCGGTCTTGGGGGTTTCCTCCATGAGCGACTGCCGACAGGGGAGTATTTTCTTGATTAGCCACAGGTGGTTATTTATATTTACTTGGGATAGCACCTCAACATTTATCTATCCTACGGGATTGCTGGTAATTTAGCAGAGAATTACTTCTGCATCCTTCCTGCGGTTTAATGATTAATAGTGGAATTGTTGAGATTTATTAAGCAAAGATTATGAAGTATCGCTCAATATTAGCTAGTCTGATTTTAGCCTTAGTGTTGTTTGTGTTTCCCTTATCAGCGCAAGCTGCAAGCTCTTCGAGTGTAACTAATTCTCTTACTAACAAGGGAGTCGGAGGGAAGGACTTTTCTGGACAAAGTTTAATTGGGATTGAGTTTACAAGTGTGAAATTAGAGAATACTAATTTTAACAATGCTGATTTACGTGGTGCTGTATTTAACGGTACTTTACTGGATACTGTGAATTTTCACGGTGTAGATTTTAGTCAAGGTATTGCTTATTTATCAAGATTCAAAAATTCTGATTTAAGTGATGCAGTTTTTACAGAAGCCATGATGTTGCGTTCCACTTTTGATCAGGTTGATGTTACTGGTGCTGATTTTACCAATGCAATTCTAGATATGATACAGGTAAAAAAAATCTGTATTAATGCTAGTGGTGTAAATTCTAAAACAGGTGTAGATACTCGTGCATCTTTAGGATGTAAGTAAAACCCCAGGGTTATGAATTTTAGTCTCACGCCAAGGCGCAAAGGTAAGAGCTTTAAAGGTTAAACGTTTGAAAAAGCCTTGATTCGTAGGTTGGGTTGAACAAAGACCAAACCCAACTTCAGGCACTAAGTAGGTGAACAGAATAAAACCAATCTGTGTAAAGAAAAGTAAAATCGCCCAAAATCTCTTCACCCTTGCCTCAAGCCTAGTGCCATAACGACAATTTTCAATGCTAACCTACTTAAAACCAAAAAATGCGTTGGGTTGCGCTGTCGCTTAACCCAACCTACGAACAATGGCGAAGGTATTAATATTCAGTGCATTTTTAATAGAATTGGTATAAAAATCCGATAAAAAGATTTTTAACACTGTTATGAATAATTCTTTTTTTGCTTATTGACTTTTATTCTTAAAAAGGCTAAGGTTTTTCATGGCAATAATTGCCAGTAATTCGCAAAAATATTCTAATTGGAGTTAAAAAAATGACAATAAATAAAAAGGGATTTTGGGGGATTAGTGGAGGGCTGTTAGCCTTGACGGGAATGGCTTTGAGTGGTTTGGGTTCTATGCAAATAGCCATAGCTAACCCCTTGAAAAATCAACCAGCACCACGCTTAGTTGCTCAGAAAATGAACCCTTTAACTATAGTTTTTCCTAGTCGTTCTGATTCCACAGACTTGCAAAATAAAGCTAATAATGTGGCTGCTTTTTTATCTCAGGAGTTAGGGATACCTGTTAAAGCGCAAGTAGGTGATGAGACAGCCGCAGTAGAAGCTTTAAGAGCAAATCGGGCTGATGTAGCGTTTTTAAGTAGCCGTCCGGCTTTAAAGGCTGAACAATTAGCAAATTCTCGGTTATATTTGGCTGAAGTTCGCAAAAATTACTCTGGTAGGTATACTTATAATTCTATTTTTGTTGTTCCCAATAATAGCCAATTAAAAAGTAAAAATTCTCCAAAAGCAACTTTAGAACAACTCAGAGGAAAAACTATTGCTTTTACTTCTCCAACATCTGGTTCTGGGTTTCTTTTTCCTGTAAGTGAGTTAGTTAAACAGGGTTTTGTCCCTAACCGCGATCGCTTGGATAGCTTCTTTGGTAAAGTTAGTTATGGTGGAAATTATAGTAAAGCCTTAGATGCTGTAGTTAGAGGTCAAGCAGATGTAGCGGTAGTCTCAGAATATGCTCTTTTCCCTCCCTATTTGGCGGCTGAGAATAGAGATAAAGTCAGGATATTACATAAAATTTCTGGTGTTCCGGCTCATGGTATTGCGATTGATGATGATGTCCCAGTTATCATTAGAGAAAAGCTAATTAATGCTTTATTAAAGTTAAACAAATCCGAAAACAATCAATTACTAAGCAGTTTATATAATTCCACAGAATTGGTAAGAGTTGATCATAATCGTCATCTTCAACCAGTTAAAGAAGCGTTAAAAAATGTAGGGATTGAATAAGTAGGGGCCCAACCCCCTGTGGTTGCCCGAGTCCAACCCCCTGTGGTTGCCCCAAATACCGGGGTAGGCACGGGGGCGCTACCCCTACAGAGAACTCCAAATCTTTTATATAATTAATTTTGCCTGCCTACTTAATACTTTAAAGGTGAGCATTCAGAATTAAGAATATTGCCAATATAATTCTTAATTCTGACAAAATTATCATTTTCTGATGAAATTTTCACAAAACTAACCATGACTCCTTCCTCTGAAGTAATTACAAATTATCATTTATCTAAAAGTAACGTGAATTTTATTGAATGTTGTCATTTGGAAACAGGTTATATTGCATCTCTACACCGGCCAATTTTAAATAATATTAATTGCCAAATTAATCAAGGTGAATTTGTCGTATTGTTAGGATTGAATGGGGCAGGTAAATCAACATTATTGAAATCACTTGTGGGTTTAGTTCCCTTAGTTAAGGGAGAAATTACAATTAATGGTGTTTCTGTGGGTGATCAAAACTTACCGCAAATTCGTCGAGATGTGGGAATGTTATTTCAAGGAGGGGGATTAATTCGCCAATTATCAGCAATTGATAATGTTTTATGTGGAAAATTGGGAGTGAGAAAGACGAGACAAACTTTATGGGGATTTCCGCAATGCGATCGTACATTAGCCTTAGAATTATTAATACAATTAGGTTTAAAAGAACAAATATATCAAAAAACTAGTCAATTGAGTGGTGGACAACAACAAAAAGTAGCAATTGCTAGAGCATTAATGCAATCTCCACAAATACTTTTAGCCGATGAACCTACCACAGGTTTAGATGTGGTAGCCTCACAACAAGTCATGGCAACTTTATCAGAATTGCATCAACAAGGATTAACTATTATTACCGTTTTACATGATTTAGCACTAGCTACAGAATACGCTCAAAGGGCGATAATTCTAGATAGTGGAAAAGTAGTTTATGATGGTAAATGTGAAAATTTACAAGCGCAATTTTCATCACATATCATTTAAGAAAGTTGAATTTATATTTAGTTATTAAAAACAATGAAAAAAATTTCTAATTCACAAATTTTTCATCGTTATCCTTGGTTTATTCCCTCACTTGTATTTCTATTGATGATAGGAGTTTACATTTGGGCATTACAAGGATTAAAAGTTGATCTTAAATTATTAAAAGATAGCTTTCCTTTCATAATAGACTTTATTTCTCGGTTATTTCCTCCCAACTTACAAGTTTTAGATATTGCTATTAAAGGATTAATTGAAACCGTGCAAATGTCTGTCTGGGGAACATCCCTAGGTGCAGTTTTATCATTACCAATTGCCATAGCCAGTTCTAATAATATCGCCCCTTTATGGCTAAGATGGATAGCAAACCTACTGCAAAATGCTGTTCGTTCCGTACCTTCAATGATCTTAGGTTTAATCTTTGTTGCTGCTACAGGTTTAGGCGCACCTGCTGGAACATTGGCATTGGCAATATATACTATTGGTTATCTTGCTAAATTTTATCAACAAGCAATAGAATCTGTAGATCATCGTTCCTTAGAATCTTTACAGGTAATTGGGGCATCGAAAATACAAATTGTCCAGTATGGGATATTACCCCAAATATTACCTTTAGGATTAGGTTACACCCTATGGATGTTTGAATATAATATTCGTGCTGCTTCGGTTTTAGGAGTAGTTGGTGCTGGGGGAATAGGGTTTCAATTAAAAAGCTATATAGATGGTTTTGAATATACCAAAGCCACAACCATGATGTTAGTGCTATTAGTAGTAGTCACAGTTATTGACTGGTTTAGTAGTAAGTTACGCCGATATTTAGAGTCAATCTAGTCTTAATCTCAATGATCACTTTCCTAGATTTAAGACTATTCTTCCTTCTTTCTTCTTCTTTCTTCTTCCTCCTGACTCCTGACTCCTGACTCCTGACTACTTATTAATAAAATCCCAAATAGCTTCAGCAACAACCCCAGCACAAGTTTCTGGTAAATTACTTTCCCCATGAGCAATATTATGTAACTGAACTTGAGGAATTAATCGAGCATAAGTATTACTTTTTGATATAGCAGTTTTTGTATCTTGACTACCTTGTAAAATCAAACAGGGAACTTTAATTTCTGGTAAGTGGTTTTCTAATAATTCTGCTTCTATTTCTGGTTTCTTGCGGTTAAAAAGTAATTGACAAGCCGTAGAGGATTGTAATAATTCTCTTCTTAATTCTAAATCTTTAACAATTCTTTCTTCCCAACCAATCAATCTCATCAGCGGCAGAATGAAGCGTAAAAATTTAATTATCAATGGTGAACAGTTAAATAACCGCCGTCTTTTTTGCCATTCCTTTTTTTGTCCTTTTGCTGCGACACCCTCCGGCGCTAACAATATTAAACCAGATATTTGCTCTGGATATTTTAAAGCATAACTAGCCGCAATCCAACCACCAAGAGAATTACCAACTAAATAGACTTTTTCTAATTTCAAAGCTTCTAAAAAATCAGCTAAACACTGGACTTGCAAATCTATAGAATGGTGAATATTAGGATTTGCTGATTCACCAAAACCTAGCAAATCTGGTGAGAAGCAATGGATATTTTTAGCCAATAGTTCCATTATCGATACCCATTCACTGCCATCATTCCATGCACCATGTAGAAAAATCATGGGTATTCCTGTACCAACTTCACGCCAAAACAGTACCCCTTGACTAAGTTTGATTCGGGAGTTACGAAATAAAAGATTCATTTTAATTTACTAATTTAGTTGTCTAAGTTGGGCAATTTTTAATTATAGACTTTGGATTTAATTTTCAAACCCAAAATCTTTCATCTTTGATATTTTATGCAAGTGTTGTTAAGCCATTTAAATAGTCTTGCAACTGACGAAAATGATCATGAGACATATCTGGTTTTGGTAAAGAACTAGGAGGAAAAGCTTGAATTTCCATGACTTCTAAGGAATCTGTTATTGCCATTTTTCCCTGAACTTCGACTTCAACAGTAATACAGATAGAATGAATCCGAGGATCACGATTTGGTGAAGAGTAAACTCCCACTAAACGGCGAATTGTGACCACTTCTAGCCCTGTTTCCTCCATCAATTCCCGACGGACTGCATGAGGAACATCTTCTCCCCAATCCACCATACCACCAGGCAATGACCAACGACCATCATCCTTTCTTCTAATGAGAACAATCTGACCATCAGGTAAAATGGGGATAATACTTGTACCAGTAATGGGGTGGCGGAATATAATACCCAGTACCGTTTGTCCAAAGTGCCATAAGCCCCGTGTGGACTGAATTATTGGTTTAAAAACAGCCAAAATTTTCAAATTTAAAATTGCTTTATTGTATTTTATATATTTTTAATTCAATCATGTTGTTTCTGCAATCTGGAAAATTATTTCTTCTAATGTCCTTAATAATTCTTGCTCATTATATGGTTTGGAAAAATAGGCTTTTGCCCCTAATTGCATAGCTAACTGACGATGTTTA
The DNA here is from genome assembly GCF_001672255.1 of Anabaena sp. AL09. NCBI lineage: Bacteria > Bacillati > Cyanobacteriota > Cyanophyceae > Nostocales > Nostocaceae > Anabaena > Anabaena sp. AL09. Next base: position 30,188 of record NZ_LJOQ01000035.1, on the reverse strand, counting down.
CTACTACTACGGGAAGTTAACATGGCTACAGGAATATTTCTTAACTCTGTATTGTTATTAATCCGCTCTAAAAAGCTATAACCATCAATACGGGGCATTTCAATATCACAAATTACCGCTTGCACTTGTAAACCACTTTCCAGCTTTTCTAAAGCTTCTTGACCATCTTTAGCTTGTTCTACTTGATACCCACCTTTTTCGAGAGTTAGGGCGAGGTAACGGCGGACATTAATGGAATCATCAACAATTAAAATTACCCCTTTTTGGCGGCTAGGTTGTTTGACAGTTGCTACTTTTGGCGGTTTGAGGAATGCAGTTTGTAATCTAGTTGTTGGTAATTTATTACTGATATGGGGACGTTCACCTGTTGTAATCCATAAGACTAAATCATTAGTATTAATCAGGGGAACTACTCGACCATCACCAAGAATTGTACAGTTATTAAACCCACTGGGAAGGGGAATATTACCTTCTACTTGACGAATAGCTACCTCTTGCTCACCCCAGCAGCGTTCTACTTGAACTGCGACCTGTTGATGATCATGTTTGACTATCAATACACTTATAGCATTAATGATCGGCAAAGTTTCTAATTCCAGGTTATTGTAGCGGGAGCAGTTAAACTCAAAGTAACTATTTAGACGCAGCAATGGTAATTGATGGTTTTGCCAGTTAATAAATTCTTTGCCGTCTAGGAAGAAGATTTGCTCCTGTTCTAGGAGGAAAATTTCCTCGATTACGTCTGTAAAAAATGCTAACACTAAGCGATCGCTCTCAACCAATAAAACCCGCGCGACTGACAAGGTAAATGGTACTGATAAAGTAAATTTCGTCCCCACTCCGGCTTGGGTGTCAACATTCACATCTCCTCGCGCTAATTTCAGGTTATTACGGACTACATCCATGCCTACTCCCCGACCAGATAAAGCTGTTACCTGTTCCGAGGTGCTAAATCCTGGCTCAAAAATCAATGATAGTAGTTCTTCATCACTAGCGCTCGCCAATAAAGAATCATCCAAACCCATTTTTGAAGCGCGGTGACGAATTTTTTCTAAAGAAATACCTTGACCATCATCACGGACAGTAATAATTGTGCGATTACTATGATAAACTGCCTTCATTTCAATCAACCCTTGTTCGGGTTTTCCTTGAGTTCTACGAGTAGTAGAATCTTCAATTCCATGATCAAAAGCATTGCGTAACAAGTGCATTAAAGGCTCATTTAAAGCCTCTAAAATACCTCTTTCAATTAAAGTATTTCCACCTTCAATTTTCAACTGCACATTTTTTCCATATTCAACATTTAAATCTCTAATAGCTCTAGGAAAACGTTCCACTAAATCAGAAAAAGGACGCATTCTCACCTGAGTTAATTGTCTTTGCAATTGTTTAGAAGTTTTATTCAGTTTTCGCGCTATTTGGTCTGTATCATCCACACTTAATTGGATATCACTGGTAACTTCTGCAACTTGGACAATAGTTTCCATGACATTTTGAGATAAAAGATTCAATTTTTGATAGCTATCTTGTTCTATAAAATTATTTTCTGTTCCTTGATTACCATGATTAGCTGATTCCTCTACCAGATGATTATGAGTTATCATTTTTGCATAAGCTGTTCGCAGTTCTTGATTTTCTTGATCAAGAATTTGGACTCTTTGACTAAGATTACGCACCAATTTACGTAATCTTTCCATTTGCACATTTAACCCATTACGTTGAATAATCACTTCTCCAAACAAATCATTAATTTTCTCTAAATGTTTACTGGGAACTCTAACTGTATTTTCCTGATTTTCTCTTTCTTTAGGAAATAAATGAATATCAGTTTTGCGTTCGGTATATTTGTAATCTATTGGCAGATTCTCTGAAGCCAATCCGCTATCAGCACTAACAAAATCAGCACTTTCTGGAGATAATTCGACATTTTCTAATAATTGAAAATCAGAAATAGTTGATTTATTTAATAAATAATCCTGTTTATTTAATGGCTCAGAAAGATTATGATTAATAACTTCACCAAAATCAATTTTTGTTGGTAAATTACCTCGAAGATTGCTTAATACTAAAGTTTGAGATTGTCGCCATGCTTTTAATGCTAAATCAGCAATTTCCACAGCACTATCAGGATCAGTTTCTAAGTAATGACTAACTGATTGACATAGTTGGGTAAATTCCGTTAATTGCAGCATTTCTCCTAACCCACCTAACTCAGTTGCCATCATTACTAACTCTGCTCTTAAACCCGATTTGTTACTATTTTTTAATCTAGCTTCTAGGTGTCGTAAATACTCTTCAACTTCAGTTTCAAATAATAAAGGAATAATTTCTGGATCATCTTCTGATGATAGTAAAGTTGTGATATCTTCTGGGGTAGGTTCACCTAAACGCTCATAAAGTTCGTCAAAAATTGGGTAACAAAATTTTCCTAACCAACTATCATCTAAATCATTACCCTTGGCCAGTAATTCCACAATCTGTCGCAACCAATCAACACTAGATAGTAATAAACTTTGTAAATGAGTATCAAGTTCCAAGGAATCTTTCTGAGTCTTTAAAACTTTAAAAGCATCTTCCAATTTATGAGCTAAATCACTTAATACCCGAAATCCCATCATAGCTGCTCCACCTTTAATAGAATGAGCGGCTCGCATAGCAGCATTAATATGTTCTAGTTCGATGCGTTTACTGGTGTCAATTTCCAGTAATATTCCTTCTAAAGTATTGAGATAATCAGTTGCTTCTTCCAGAAATTGCATCTGGATTTCTAATTCTTTATCTTTCGTCATTAGTCATTAGTCCTTAGTCATTAGTTATTAATTCAGAACAAATGAGAATATCAATTAGGTGGAAAAGTCTCAATAGTATCTTTTAACTCCTGAGAAATATCTACTACTTTTTGTAAAGATTGGGAAACCTCAAGAGAATTATCACTATTACGGGCTGATATAATAGTAATATCCTTAATAGTTTGACTAACAATTTGTGATGTTTGGACTTGAGATGTAGTAGAAATCAAAATTGACTGAACTAAGGTATTTATTTGCTGTGATCCATTAACAATTTGTTGTAAACTATGTTTGGCATCTTCGATAATATGGCTACTTTGGGTAACTTGATTAGTTCCCATGATCATTGTTTTTAATACTTCACCAGTTTCTCGTTGAATTTTCTCAATTATTTCCTCAATTTCTTGAGTTGCGGCTGCACTTCTGGCGGCTAATTCTCCTACTTCTTCAGCTACTACCGCAAACCCTTGACCCTCTTCCCCAGCTCTTGCAGCTTCAATTCCGGCATTAATTGCTAATAGATTAGTTTGCATAGCAATTTGATTAATTACAGAAACTACACGGGAAATTTGTTGGGAAGATTCTCCTAACCGTCTGACTTTTTTAGCTATTTCATCAACTGTTTCTTGGACAGAGAAAATATTTTGCAATGTTAAATCCATCGCTGCTTCAGTTTTAGTAGCCCTATGGTTAACATCATTAACAATGGTAACAGCTTGTTGTGCTATATCAGCTATAGATTGAATAGCAATAGTCATATTGTCAATGGTTTCTAAGCTTAGGTGTATTTTTTCAGGTTCGATAATTGCTTCTGTTGTGAATTTTTCCAAATAAACATTTACTTCACCAATAGCTTGTTGAATTTGATTGACAATTTGCTGAATACTATTCTGAAAATTCTGGAGTTCTGAAGTGTCTTGATTAGTGTTTGTCTGACTATGTGCTTTTAATCTTTTTATCTCTACTAGTAAATGGGATTGTTCTAAAGCATAGCCAATTTGTGTAGCAATTTGGGTCAAAAAATTAATTTCTTCAGATTGCCAAATATGAGAATTATGGCAATGATGAGCAATCAAAAATCCTTGAATTTCTCCATGACTTAAAATTGGTGCTGTTAAACTGCTTTGCACAGAAAATTTCTTTAACCACTCGATATAACTACTCGTTAAACTTGACTCTTGTTCAATATTTGATATTGCCTCAAATTGACTATTTTTACCAAGTTCTCGCCAGTGGGAATCATTGTTATATCCACCGAGCATTTTTTGGCAATCATCAATTACTGATTCAGCAATTACCTTAACAGCTTGGGTTTTTCGATGCAGTTTATAAACGATGACTCTGTCTGTTTTTAGAACTTGACTAACTTCGGAAATGGCAGTTTGATAAATAACCTCAGACTGAAGATCTAGACGAATTTTTCTAGTAATTTCTAGGAGTAATTTTAGCCATTCAATTTCTTCTTCTTGTTCCTCTTCTTTATTAAATACATCTAAATGTATTTGCTCTTGAATTTCCTTAGAGGATGTTATAGATGTACTAAAAATTTTAGAATTAATCCACTGACTTAACCAAGCTATAAACAACGTCATCAATAATGCAATTAATGGTGTTGTACTAGCAATTAATGTCAAAAATTCTCTCTGCGGCTTAAAGGCAATTGCTGCATCTTTCGCCACAAGTAACTGCCAATTGATATTCGGTAAACCTGATAATATTGGCAATGGTACATAACTAATTAGTTCATGCTTTTGATTATTTTTGGATCTGGCTGTAAATGTATCAATATTTTTCGCATTCAAAACATTAGTTAAACTAGGATATATACCTATCAACTTCTCACCAAATAAATTTTGATCGGAACTAATTAAAATTCTTCCTGTTCCATCTAAAAAATAATATTGATTAGTCTCATCTATATAACCTTTTATTACTGGTTCTAAAGCCTTTACAGGCATACGGGTTCTGACTATACCAATAGTATTACCCCGCACTGGATCTTTAATTGGTGCAGCTATATAAATTACTGCGCCTATATTTTTAACTATTTCTGCTTGACTAATAATAGGAGTATTTTGTTTGATTACTTCTTGAAAATAGATCCGTTGTTTTTCGGAAATTAAAGATTCTCCGGCTGATTGAATAATCACTTTTCCATTAAGATCAAATACAGCGACACTATCATAAACCTTAACAGTTTTCATCAAGCGATCCAAGGATGCTTGTGTTTCTATATTAATGATGCTGACATCAACTTTACTTGTTTTGCTAGATTTTTCTGATCCGGCTTTGTTTCCGGAATTAGGAGGACTTAAAAAAGATATACCAGATAATACTTGAATATCTCCATAACGTTGTCCAATAAAATTATTAACTTTATCACTCAAGTTAATTGCTTTAGTTTCTTGGGATGTAATAATTTGCTTTGTAATTAATTTGCTCCCAAAAAGATAAGCGATCGCCCCAATTCCCAAAACTGGTAAAGTACCAATAGCTATGGATAAAATTATAGCTTTTGTACTCAATTTAAATTGTCGTAAATATCCTATTCCCTGATGCCACACCCTATTATAACTAGAATTTTCTCCTCTAATATCAACAACTTTTGCTGAAGAAATTAAAGATGCGTTATTTTGAGAATTGCCACTTTGTTTGATATCAGTTTTATTCAACATATATTCCTCACACCACATCTATAAAATAAAAAAATTACCCCTTCTTCCGAGTATTAATTATTAGTTAATACCAAGAATATCCGAACGTAAAATATGCAGTGCATCTAATACCAATAAAATTTCTTCCTGTTGCACCACACAACCACACAAGTAAGGTACTAAACTAGATGCTACTTGTCCTACGGGAGAACGAATATCATCAGCAATAAACTTAGTTGTGCCTTTAATTTCTTGGACAACTAAACCCAAAATCATTGATTCTATTTGAATAACAATGATATTATACTGACGCAACCGATGATCGAGACATTCTAAATTAAACATCTTAGGTAAATCAACTACCCAAATTATATGACTGCGCCAATTCATCAATCCTAATATACAAGCGGGCATATTCGGAATAGCTGTAACCGATGTCACAGGTACAACAACTGCTTCTTGAGTATGAGCAATGGATAAAACAGCACCAGTTTGTTGATTAAGTTGAAATTTAAGATAGCCATTTTCTCGGCTGTTGTATACGGCTGCTTGATGATTAAAGTCAATGTGTAATTCTTTCATGGGCGAGTATTATGAACATTAATTTATGGGGTTATATAGCAATACCTTTGCTGTTTTTTTGTAAAATATGTAAAATATATGTCTAAAATCACTCTGCTATGTTTTGATCAATGAGTATAATATACACAAAAAAGCACTATCAGGATTTAATTTTCCTGAGTGCTTTTAATTTGGCTATTTATTTAAAAGTGCGGATAAAAGGACTTGAACCTTCACTCCTTTCGGAACTAGAACCTAAATCTAGCGCGTCTGCCAATTTCGCCATATCCGCATCAATACCTTACCTTAGCACAATAAAATATTTATGGCAATAGGTAAAAATACAAAATTTAAAATCAGGGTATGGGGTATTGCTCTACATCACAGCTACACGAGGTAGACGGTGCTTGAAGCCGCAAAGAATTTCCCAAGAAATGGTATTGAGGCAATTTGCCCAATCATCAGCGGATATTTGTTCTTTTCCCTGTTCTCCTAGCAAAGTGACGATTTCCCCTTCTTGCAAATCGGGGATGGAACTCACATCTAACATAATTTGATCCATGGTAATTGCGCCAATTTGTGGCACACGCTGTCCACGGATTAACACCTGCATTTGGTTAGAAAGATGACGAGGAACTCCATCGGCATAACCAATGCCAACTACAGCCAGACGCATTTCTTGAGGAGCAATAAAATGATGACCATAACTAACTCCAGTTCCTGCGGCTATGGTTTTAACTTGGGTAACTCTAGCTTTGAGTTGTAAAACGGGTTGCAGTTTGATGTGATTTTGTAAGTGATTAGCAGGATAAAGCCCATAAATGGCTAAACCTACCCGCACCATATCATAGTGTAATCTTGAATCTGCCAGGGTAGCGGCTGAGTTGGCTAAATGTAAACTGGGAATTGTGATCCCTTTAGCTTTGATGTGGGCGATCGCCTCTTCAAATCTGCTATGCTGTTCCATCATCACCGTAGCGTCGGGACTATCTGCTGTTGCTAAGTGAGAATAAATACTGGCAATATCTAAATGGGGTAATCCTTGTACCAACTGCACAAACTCCGCCGCTTGTTGCCAATTAGTGCCTAATCTAGACATTCCCGTATCTAATTTGATATGGACAGATAAAGAAGAATTATAGTTAATAGTTTCTAATGTGTTGGAAAATTCTAAAGCTTGCTTAGGACTACACAGTGTGGGCTGAAGTTGCCAATGAGCGATCGCCTGAATTTGCTCTGGCGTGTTGGTTGCCCCTAAAATTAAAATCGGGGCTTTAATGCCATCTTCCCGCAATTGAATACCTTCAGGAACAGTCGCCACACCTAACCAACCAGCACCCGCTTCTAAGGCAGTTTTAGCAACTGCTACCGCCCCATGTCCATAGGCATCCGCTTTGACAACTGCCATTAATTGGGTGCGTGGTGATAAAAACTTGACCAACTGCTTGACATTATCAGACAACGCCCCTAAATCAATTTCTACCCAAGCCCGCTGAGAAAACCAAGCATAAGTATCACATTCCTGATTGTCAGCAAAAATCGGGGTTTGCTTGCGACTTAACATTGCACTTCACTCCTATCACACCACCGAAAAGCTTCTCACATCCCCTAGAAGCTATATCACTTTAATCAGGAAGTTTAACTTTGATCCGGTAATTTATACAAGATAGTAGCACGAGCAATATTATTAGTGTGTCTGAATACTCAATAATTTTTGTAATTATTATAAGATAGTTCTTCCTTATCAGTTTCATCATAACAAATTTGAAATCAAAAGTCAACCCCTAAATCCTCTTTTATGGCGATTTTAGGTAAATAAGATCCCGGACTTCTTTAAGAAGCTCAGATTCTCAGTCAAGCATCAAAGTATAAATTATTCTCATATCCCCAGCGGAGTATATTTGTGTTAATATGTGTAAAACTAATACCTTGAGCGCAGATTCATGAGGAAGGTTTTAGTCCTGAACGCCTCTTACGAACCGCTCAACATCACCAGTTGGCGACGTGCCACCGTGTTGTTGATTAAAGGCAAAGCTGAACGCTTAGAATACAACGGTAAATTCCTTTACTCGGATTTTCCCATGCCGACCGTGATCCGGTTGCGCCACTATGTCCGCGTTCCTTATATGGAAATTCCTCTCACTCGGCGAAATATCCTGCATCGTGATAGCCATACCTGTCAATACTGTGGTCACACAGGGGACGGGTTAACTCTAGATCATGTGATACCGAGATCACGAGGAGGTGGAGATACCTGGGAGAATATTACTACTGCTTGTGTACGCTGCAATATCAAAAAAGGCTGTCGTACACCTCAAGAAGCCCGAATGCCTTTACGTCATTTACCCCGTCAACCTTACAGTAGTCTCTACTTTGAGGTAACGAAGCATCTGAAAAGTGGACTTCACCAGGAGTGGCAAAAGTATGTCATAGGTCTTTGACATTACCCAAAATTAACTACAAAAGTTCAGGTCAAAATTCACCTGTAGATATATCCGTTTGACTAAATAAAGTCAATGATAGTGACTACAAGTAGGGGTTTCACTTGCTTTTGATGAGTATTTATTACAGCTTATGGCAAGTTTCCACTAAGCTGATATTTTCATGTCCGCAGCATCAAACAACCTTAATTTCCAGAATTGGCGTTTTGTTCTTTAAAAAACGATATATAGATAGATTTTGTTCTTAACTGATAATTTGTTACAATTATAAGTGGATGACTTGCCAGCTAGAAATTGAGATGTCAATTTGCACACGGAATGTCCAAGATAACACAAGTCAAATAAATATTCAAGATAATTATCAAATTTTTTTCATAAAAATCTGCATATTTGTTTAGACAAAATCACAAATTATGAGGTTGTATATAACCCAAGAGGTAAAGCATACCTGATTTTCAGCATCTCTGTAGCACTTGAGGTAGATGTAATAGATCCTTGACTCATGCTATTGACAAAAATAAACCGCCCGACAAAGTGCCAAGACAATTAATTTTAGATTTTTGCCAAGTCTCATGTAGCTTTACAAGCGCATTATTGCTTGGATTATGCCTGAATGGATAACCCCACTTTCCCCGCTTAAAAATACAGTTACTTATGTACGTGAATTATCCGGCTTCTCAATTTGAGAGTTTATCATTGACCACAGATCCGCATCCAGAGGAAATAGAGAAAGAGAAAGAGAAAGAGAAAGAGAAAGAGAAAGAGAAGGAGAAAGAGCTAATTGAGCTTCCACCTTTAACCCGGACTTCCTTATCATCCTCTAATGGTGATGGAGGTATCTATTTAGTTCAGCGTGGCAATTCTCTAGCATCTCAAAAATCAGAAGAGTTACAGAAAACGCTGCTTGCACATCGCCATGAACGTCAATTAGTGATTTTACAGGATTTTCCCGATCCTGATGCTCTTTCTTGTGCTTGGTCTTACCAACTAATTGCCCAACAGTATGATATTAAGTGTGATATTGTTTACGCGGGAACTTTAAGCCATCAGGAAAATATTGCTTTAGTTAAGCTAACTAATTTACCTGCTCAACGCTGGACGATGCAAACTTTAAAAAATAAAGATTTGTCGTCTTATCAAGGGTTTGTGTTAATTGACAACCAGGGAACTACATCTCAATTATTACCAGCAATCCAACAAGCGGGAATTCCCCTGATAGTGCTGGTGGATCATCATAGTTTACAAGGGGAACTCAAGTCAGAATTTGTTGATGTTCGTCCTTACGTACGAGCTACAGCCACAATTTTTACTCAATACTTACAAGCAGGATTATTAACTTTAGATAACAGCATTAGCCAGCACGTTAAATGTGCTACAGCGTTAATGCACGGTTTGCGCTCAGATACAAATCGGTTGATGCAAGCCCAAGAAGAAGATTTTATGGCTGCTGGGTATTTGAGCAGGTTTTATGATGCTCAGTTACTAAATGCTATTTTGCAAGCAAATCGTTCTAAGCGGGTGATGGATGTGATCGAGCGATCGCTTAAAAACCGCATCGTTCAAAATAACTTTTCCATAGCTGGTGTTGGTTACTTGCGCTATGATGACCGGGATGCAATTCCCCAAGCGGCTGATTTTCTGGTGACGGAAGAAAATGTGCATACCGCAGTAGTTTATGGAATCGTTCATGATGAAGATGACGAACTAGAAGTAGTGATAGGTTCTCTGAGAACCACAAAACTTACTTTAGATCCTGATGAATTTATTAAAGAAGCCTTTGGACAGGATAGCACTGGGCGATTTTTTGGTGGTGGAAGAACAGGTGCGGGAGGCTTTGAAATTCCCATGGGTTTCTTATCTGGTGGTAATGAAAATTCGGCTTATGCCAAAATCAAATGGGAAGTTTTCGACGCACAAATCAAACAGAAATTATTGAGATTGGTGAATCCTAGAGATAATCCAATTTAGTCTTGAAACCGGATTAAAAGACTTGATTGATTTAGGGTTTAGCAGTGCTGAACCCATGCAAATGAATTTAGCTTTTGCTGTCAAAGAAGCAGGTATAAATTTGGTACAATTTAGAAATATGCCAAAGACTTGAGGAGTAAGTTTTGGAAAGTGCTTATAAGTTTGTTAAGTTATAATCAAGAGATGCACTGGGAATGCCAATAATACCTTTTGAATTTCTCATTTCCAGACGGCCTGTTTCATTACAAGCAAAACCAAAAGGACTGAATGAATGGAAAAATTTTGTTCGTTCTGAAGCCGAAAAGTTTTGGAAAGGTGACAGTCCAATTAAAGGATCTTATCTACAGCTTACGCTAGTTTACATTTGTAGTGATGATTCTCCACCTGATACTGATAACATTATCAAACCAATACAGGATGCACTTATAGGCTTAGTTTATGAAGATGATAATTTAGTATTAGATGTAGATAGTCATCGTCGGTTTATGTCAGATCCGATTGATATAACAAATTTACCTTTATTATTGCGGGAAGGTGCCATCATTGGCGAAGAGTGTGTTTATGTCAAAGTAAGTGAATCTCAACCATTGGAACAATACTTATGATAGACAATACTAAAAGTTTACGTGATGATAAAGTTGAATCTTTGATCAAAAAGTATCGTGATGAAGGATTTACAGTTATACAAAACCCGAAGGCGGATCAATTACCCTTTGATTTGGATAACTATCAACCCGATATTCTTGCTACTAAAAATCAAAATGAATCTGGTTTAATAATTGAAGTAAAAACCAGCATTAGTCCAGTTTCAGTTGAGCGTTTACAATCTGTAGCGGAAGAAATTAGTAGACATCCGGGCTGGCGTTTTTTATTGGTAACACTTGAAGATATAGAAGCCGAATCATTACCTGGAACATCGGAAGAACTACCTTCCTGGGAAGAACTAATTGACCATTTTAGTCAAGTTAGCAAGCTTATTGAAAATAATAATATTGAACCTGCTTTTCTTTTTCTCTGGAGTGTTTTTGAGGGAGCATTAAGAAAAAGAGCAGTTGATGTATCAATTCCTGTTGAACGTTTACCAGTCATAAGATTGCTAAGAACAATGTACTCTTTAGGAGAGTTATCAATTTCTGAATTTGATAGTATTCAAGCTTGTCTTGAACAGCGCAACCGACTTGCTCACGGATACATTCAAAAGCTAAATTCACAGGTTTTACTTACGTTTATAATGTTAGCTGTTAAGTTATTGATAGAATGGATTCCTAATACATCTGCAACCCAAAAAATAGCAGTTCTAGCGGTTTTCAGGCAAATTATGGCTAGTATTCGGGAAACTGCATCACAAGAATATCATAAAGTTATGGAAATAGTTGCTTCTAACTTAAACAACGTACCAACAGAAATAAAGGATAGAACACTGGCAGTTATTAAGGAGATTTCGGAACAAGAAGGATTAACTAATAATTTCAATGATTTTCAACACTTAATTTATGAGTCTTGCGATCTTTCTACTGAATCTAAAAATCAACAGGTAAACAAAAATGAAATAATTTTAGATGATAACGCACAAATAGCACTTGATGCTTTACCAACTCAAGAAAAAGAAAAGATTAGTCATGCTATTAGTTATCTAGAAAAATTTCCTGATTGTTCAGAAATTGAAGTTTCTAAACTAAATTCAAGCTCAGATAATGATTTTATTGCGAAGGTAGGCATATATCGAATCATTTTTGAAGTTCAACCTGAAAAAGTAACTATTATTGATATAGTTAATTACAAACGGATTGAAATGTTATATGGATTATTAGCAAAGGCTAAAATATGAGAGATCTAGATTCTTTTGATATAGATATTAATATGAAATTACTAATTTTACCCTCTTCTTTGCGCCTTTGCTCCTTTGCGTCTTTGCGCGAAACAAAAATCATATAAAAACACCCAACTAAAAACATGGAACTATACTTAATTCGTCATGGTATCGCCGAAGAACATCAACCGAACCTAAAAGACGAAGAACGACAACTCACCCCAGAAGGACGACAAAAAACCGAGAAAATAGCTCAAAAATTACTAAAGCTAGAATTACACTTTGATCTAATTCTCACCAGTCCCCTAGTCCGCGCTTACCAAACAGCAGAAATACTCATTACTGCTGGACTAAGTTCCCAATTAGAAGCATCAGATCATCTTAGCTTTGATGGTAATATTCAAAATTGGCTGCAAGAATGGCTTAAACCTAGAAATTATCCCCAAAAAACCCGACTAGCATTAGTCGGTCACGAGCCTAATTTAAGCCATTGGGCAGAAATTCTCCTGTGGGGAGAAGCAAAAGAGAGCCTCATCCTCAAAAAAGCAGGTATGATGGGAATAAAACTACCAGATGATGGTTCAGCTTGGGGTCGTAGTCAAATGTTTTGGTTGACACCACCCAAGTACCTGCTGTAATAGTTGTTACATCTGCAACTTTTGTGGTGAAAATAGTCTCTGGTGAGTTAGCGTGAGCAGATATTTTACAAAGTAAATGGTGTTGCCATGACGGTATGCGAATACAAGCCTGGTTTAGAAGGTATTCCCGCAGCCCAGTCGAGTATTAGTTATGTAGACGGGCAGAAAGGAATTCTAGAATATCGTGGTATCAGGATTGAGGAATTAGCCGAAAAAAGCACATTCCTAGAAACTGCATATCTGTTAATTTGGGGTGAGTTACCAACTCAGGAAGAACTGAAAGAATTTGAGCATGAAGTTCTCTTCCACAGACGCATCAAATACCGCATTCGGGATATGATGAAATGCTTTCCTGAAAGTGGTCATCCGATGGATGCTCTTCAAGCTTCTGCTGCTGCTTTAGGTTTATTTTATTCTCTTAGGGACTTACATAATCCGGTCTACATTCGTACCGCCGCTGTCCGTTTAATAGCGACTATTCCCACGATGGTAGCAGCGTTCCAGTTAATGCGGGAAGGTAATGATCCAGTTAAGCCCAGAGATGATTTAGGCTATGCGGCTAACTTCCTGTATATGCTCAACGAGAAAGAGCCTGATCCTTTAGCCGCTAAAATCTTTGATATCTGCTTAATTCTTCATGTTGAGCATACAATGAATGCTTCTACCTTTAGTGCTAGAGTAACAGCGTCAACCTTAACCGATCCTTATGCAGTAGTTGCCAGTGCTGTAGGTACTTTAGGTGGACCATTGCATGGTGGAGCGAATGAAGAAGTAATTCAGATGTTAGAAGAAATCGGTTCTGTAGAAAATGTTGTCCCTTATGTGGATAATCTTCTGCAACGCAAAGCTAAAATTATGGGTTTTGGACATCGAGTTTACAAAGTCAAAGACCCCCGCGCTACAATCTTACAAGGCTTGGCAGAGCAGTTGTTTGAGAAGTTTGGCTATGACGAATACTATGAAATTGCCGTGGAAATGGAACGGGTAGTTTCGGAAAAACTGGGTGACAGAGGGATTTATCCTAATGTTGACTTTTATTCCGGTTTAGTGTATAGGAAAATGGGAATTCCTACAGACTTGTTTACACCAGTATTTGCGATCGCTCGTGTAGCAGGTTGGTTAGCACACTGGAAAGAACAACTGGTAGAAAACCGGATTTTCCGTCCTACCCAAATCTACAACGGTCTTCACGAAATCGCCTACACTCCCATTGACCAACGTTAACTAACAAATAAATTAACTCTAGATTTTGGATGTTCAATTCAAGTCCTCTAGTGGGCAGATTGATAACTGTCCTATCTACCATTGAGGCTTGTCGTCCAAAATCAAAACCCGCTAAAATTGGCAACTTGACAACAGCAGCCAGTGTGGGAAAATCAGACAATTTGTAGACCATAGACAACCGTTACCAACTCGGAAGCGGCTAATTTGTCTTGTTTAACGACTTAATGGGGAAACTTTTGCCCATTTCCTCAGCCACCAATCATCAATTCCCAATCCCAACCATAAGTAGAAGTTGTCTTGTGGAGTCTCATGGTGAAAACCATCCAAGGATATACTAGACTCATGAATTGGCAAATGTATTGAACTTCAATCGGTCATCATCTCAGCAGAGATTATTACTAAAGCTGAAGACAAAAGATGAAAATTAGAATAACTGATTTCATCCTTCACAGTTCATCAGCACGTTGACTTAAAGAGCAGCAAACATGAATCCAGGAATTGACCTCCAAGGAACTTTTATTCAATCTGTCAAGGACTTAGGCGTACCCCCAGGAGCGGCCAAAGCCCTATGGATGCCATTACCAATGGTATTGATGCTGATTGGGGCTACAGTAGGTGTCCTAGTGGCCACATGGCTAGAACGGAAAATTTCTGCGGCAGCACAGCAACGGATTGGTCCTGAATACCAAGGACCATTTGGATTGTTAGTGCCGGTGGCAGATGGTCTGAAGCTGGTATTTAAAGAAGATATCATCCCCGCTAAAGCAGATCCTTGGCTATTTACCATTGGTCCAATTATTGTCGTTTTACCAGTATTTCTGTCCTATTTAATTGTGCCATTTGGACAGAATATTATCATTGCTAACGTCGGCATGGGCGTATTCTTGTGGATTGCATTATCGAGTATTCAGCCCATTGGCTTATTAATGGCGGGTTATGCCTCCAATAATAAATATGCCTTGTTGGGAGGTTTACGGGCAGCAGCGCAGTCCATCAGTTATGAAATTCCCTTAGCATTGAGTGTACTAGCGATCGCTATGATGTCCAACAGTCTCAGCACCGTTGACATCGTGAATCAGCAATCTAACTTTGGCATTTTGGGCTGGAACATTTGGCGACAACCATTAGGTTTCGTGATCTTTTGGATAGCCGCCCTAGCAGAATGCGAGCGCTTACCCTTTGACTTACCAGAAGCAGAAGAAGAACTAGTTGCAGGGTATCAAACCGAATATTCAGGCATGAAATTCGCCCTCTTCTACCTCAGTTCCTACATTAACCTGGTACTTTCTGCCTTACTAGTAGCAATTTTGTACCTTGGTGGTTGGCATTGTCCTATACCCCTGGAGATGATCACTGGTTGGTTAGGAGTCAGCGAAAGTGACCCAGCAATTCAGGTAGTCACAGCGGTTATAGGCATTACCATGACCGTAATCAAAGCCTACTTACTAGTATTTTTCGCCATCCTCATTCGTTGGACAGTACCACGGGTACGGATTGACCAATTGCTAGACCTAGGATGGAAATTTCTCTTACCAATAGGCTTGGTAAATCTCCTATTAACCGCAGCCTTCAAACTAGCCTTTCCCTTCGCCTTCGGTGGGTAAGGCAATTTTAGATTTTAGATTTTGGATTGAATCTGAAATCTAAAATCCAAAATCCAAAATCCAAAATTGTAAAGAGAGAGACACAAAAATGCTCAAATTCCTCAAACAAGTTGGTGATTACGCCAAAGAAGCAGTCCAAGCAGGTCGTTATATTGGTCAAGGATTATCTGTTACTTTTGACCACATGAGACGGCGACCTGTTACCGTTCAATATCCCTACGAAAAATTGATTCCTGGGGAAAGATTTCGCGGTCGCATTCACTATGAATTTGACAAGTGTATTGCTTGTGAAGTCTGTGTGCGTGTTTGTCCCATTAATCTCCCTGTAGTTGATTGGGAAATGGACAAAGGCACTAAAAAGAAAAAGCTCAAACACTACAGTATTGATTTTGGAGTTTGTATCTTCTGCGGTAACTGTGTGGAATATTGTCCCACCAACTGTTTATCCATGACAGAAGAATATGAACTAGCTACTTATGATCGCCATGAACTTAATTACGATAGCGTAGCCCTGGGACGTTTGCCCTATAAAGTTACAAACGATCCAATGGTGACACCATTACGAGAACTTGTTTACCTACCTAAAGGCGTAATGGACCCCCACGGAGTCCCCGCCGATGCCCCCCGTGCAGGTTCTCGTCCAGAAGACCTAGTAGAAAAATAATTGACAACTAACAACTAACAAATGACAAATGACAACTGACAACTAACAACTAACAAATGACAAATGACAACTAACAACTGACAACTAACAACTAACAACTAACTAAGGACAAAAACAGTGAATCTAGCCGAAGGAGTACAGTCTGTATCACTTGGCATTCTTGGTGTAATGATGATTGGGACAGCACTAGGTGTGGTGCTATTCTCTAACATTGTTTATTCCGCCTTTTTGCTGGGAGGTGTATTCATCAGCATGGCGGGAATATACCTATTGCTAAATGGTGATTTTGTCGCATCAGCACAAATCCTAATTTATGTTGGTGCAATTAACGTTTTAATTCTGTTTGCCATTATGTTGGTAAACAAAAGACAGGATTTTTCACCATTACCTAGTGCGGGATTACGGAAAGTATTTACAGCTTTAGTGAGTTTTGGACTATTTGCGCTTTTAAGTACAATGGTATTAGCTACGCCTTGGGCTTATACAACTAATCCCGTAGTTAGTCAAAATTCCATCATTGTCATTGGTGAGCATTTCTTCAGCGACTTTTTGCTACCCTTTGAATTAGCTTCCGTTCTGTTGCTAATAGCAATGGTAGGAGCAATTATTTTGGCACGTCGGGAATATTTACCTGACCAAGTACCAACTTCTGACCTACAACAAACAATTTTAACCCTACCAGAACGCCCCAAAGAACTCATCGGCACTGGTAGAAGTTCTGACAACTGACAACCGTACGGGCGAAGCATTTGGAAGATAAATTATCGGTAGTTGCGAAAAATGCTTCTCCAAATGCTTCGCCCCTACCAACTAACAACTGACAACTGACAATCATGCAACTCCAATACTTTTTATTACTAGCCGCAGCTTTGTTTTGCATTGGGATTTATGGTTTAATTACCAGTCGCAACGCAGTGCGGGTACTGATGTCAATTGAGTTATTGCTGAATGCCGTTAATCTAAATTTAATGGCATTTTCCAACTTCCTTGATTCAACCTTAATTAAAGGTCAAGTTTTCACAGTTTTTGTGATTACAGTCGCAGCCGCAGAAGCGGCAGTGGGTTTAGCGATTGTGCTGACGATTTATCGCAACCGCGATACCGTTGATATGGAGCAGTTTAATCTTCTGAAGTGGTAATAGTGCGTGCAACTCAAGCAGGTAATCATTGCTTATAAAGCACGAGATCCCCAGAGTAAAAGCTGGGCTGAACTTTGTGCTAAACAACTAGAAAATCGTCATTGCCAAGTATTGATGGGACCTAGTGGGCCAAAAGATAACCCCTATCCGGTTTTTTTGGCCTCTGCTAATCAACCAATTGATCTCGCTTTGGTACTTGGTGGTGATGGTACTGTTCTCACAAGTGCCAGACATTTAGCCCCAGCCGGCATCCCCATTCTCGGAGTGAATGTGGGAGGCCATTTGGGGTTTTTAACTGAGTCAGTAGATGAGTTTCAAGATCCAGAAATAGTTTGGGACAGGCTGTTAGAAGATCGTTATGCTATCCAACGGCGCATGATGTTACAAGCAGCGGTATATGAAGGGACTGGCTCAAATTTAGAACCAGTAACAGAAAGTTACTTGGCTTTAAATGAGTTTTGTGTCAAACCCGCTTCTGCTGACAGAATGATTACCTCAATTTTGGAAATGGAAATTGATGGTGAAATAGTAGATCAGTATGTGGGAGATGGGTTAATTATCTCTACTCCCACAGGTTCTACTGGTTATACTGTTTCTGCCAGTGGACCAATTATGCACGATGGGATGGAAGCAATTACCATCACTCCCATTTGTCCCATGAGTCTTTCTAGTCGTCCTCTGGTTTTACCCCCTGGTTCTGTGGTCAGTATTTGGCCTTTGGGCGATTATGATTTAAGTACCAAACTCTGGATGGATGGTGTGTTATCTACTTCCATTTGGCCAGGACATCGTGTTGATGTCCGAATGGCTGATTGTCGCGCTAAGTTTATTGTGTTACGGGCAAATAATTCATATTATCAAACACTGCGGGAGAAGTTACTTTGGGCTGGAACGAGAGTTCGCTACAACAATAATCACCGCAATTGATTTTTATGTTTATTTTCTAAATATTGTCCCGTTAAGTCCGTCATAGTAAATTCAACTTCGCCCCCAATTTTAAGATATTTGGGGGTTTTTAATATCTATTCTTACTGACAATTGAAAGTATGAACTATAGCAGGAGTCAGAATTTACCGAATCAGAATTCAGAAGTTAAAAGTAGTTGTCAACGAAGTTTCATCAACACCTAATAACTCTCTTTTGTAAGTTTTTGTAATTAGGTGTATTGATTCAATTTAATATGGTCTCGATTTTTAACTCTTTGCTTTTCACTAGATATACTCCAAGAATCACCATTCTAATCACCATAAACATAGACATAGCCAACCACAACATATGGTTATTGTGATAAAACCATGTTGATATAGCTAGAGGGATAAATCCCACCAAGGTACTGATTAAGAAAGTATTGCGGAGAACAACCCCTTCCGCTAGACCCGTAAAGTATCCCTCCAGAACTAAACAAATTGAGGCACATCCCAGAACCACTAATAACCAAGGAACATAGGTTTTAATTAGCTCTATGATTTCGCTGTGGTTGGTTAACAACCCAAATATGGTTTGTGGAAAAAGCACACAAAGACCAGCGCAGGTAAGTCCTATGGAAAGACTAGTTCCTATTGCTATTTGCAATAAAGGCAAATACTTATTAGTTGCCTGTTCACCTTTAAATGTTCCAGTTAAAGCAGTGGTAGAAATTCCTACACCATTAAAAATATCTATAGTCAGCAGTAACACCTGTAAAAGTAAGGCATTGCCAGCAAATATCATTGTATCCATTGTTGCGCTCAAACAGGAAAAAATGACGTAGGTGAATGCAATAGTTAAAGACCTCACAAATAGATTTCCATTCAACCGAGCAATGGATTTGAAACCTGACGATTCCAAAATTTGCTCCTTTAATGCTGCTACCTCTTTTAAAGGGACATCACGGAGTAAGAAAATTAACCCCGTCAACAACATTAAATATTGGCTGATTCCGGCAGACATTCCGGCTCCGGTACTTGCCCAATGCCACTGGTTAATATATAGGTAGTCTTGCAGTATATTAACCACATTGTAAACAATGGTCATTAGCAATACCCTACTACTTTTTTCCTGTCCAATAAACCAGCCAATTAGTACATAGTTGAGTAAAACTGCTGGTGCGCCCCAAATACGGGCATTAAAGTAGGCAAGACCAGCATCCTTGACCTCTGGAGAAGTAGTAAACAGTGCAAACCCCAAATTCCCTAAGGGTTCATGTATAACCAGAATGAGTATCCCCAAACCTAAAGCGATCGCGCTATTCCGTATTCCTACTAGTAACATAGCCTCTCGGTCATCTTCACCAACAGCTATTGCTGTCATGCCTGTAGTTACTAAACGTAAAAAACCTACACTAAAGTATATATAATCAAAAAGAATTGCACCCAGAGAAGCACCTGCAAAATAGCGGATATCTGTCAAATGACCTAGAAAAACTGTACTGGTAAAACCAGCTAACGGTATAATAGTACAAGATAAAATATTAGTAAGGGTAATTAGATAAAAGCGAGAGATAAATTGATATTTACCTGACAAGGGGAATAATAGCATCGTATAAAAAGCCCGAATGGAAGAGGTTGCTCTACAGAAAATTTCCTAAATAACCACAAATAT
Source organism: Anabaena sp. AL09 (assembly GCF_001672255.1). NCBI lineage: Bacteria > Bacillati > Cyanobacteriota > Cyanophyceae > Nostocales > Nostocaceae > Anabaena > Anabaena sp. AL09. The sequence continues at coordinate 10,116 of NZ_LJOQ01000035.1, read as the reverse complement.
GAAATTACATGATTACGATTCTTTGACTACAGCAGAATTTTGCAGTAAAATCCTATTTTAGCACCTTATTATTTACAGTATTTCCGTCTAAAATATCACATCTACAACGACAAGTCAATATTTCAAAAAGTATTTAACAGGTTTTAGGAGAATATAATAGAGCCTACTGCTCCTATAAGAGATACACTAACTACTAAAAGACCAAGACCTCTTCTCTATTGCATGATTGCCTTTTGTCTTGTTATAAGAGAACTCCATAAAAAGATGAACTGCTTGCAGCAGCGCTAGTTCCCTCCGGGACGCTCTCGCGTTCGCTATCCAATCTTGTGGGATGGGCATCTTGCCCATCCTAATATTATTAGCAGGCAAGATGCCTGCACCACAAGAAATTTTGGGGTATTTTTTTATTTGGAAGTCTCTAACGCCAAATTTTAACGCTAATCTACTTGTATAACTAAATTTGTATCTTATTACCAGATTTTTTGAGCAGTTAAGCTCATAATGAAAAAAAGATAATAACCAGATCCCCAACTTCTTTAACAAGTCGGGGATGTATCTTCTATCAAATATTTTACAAATCTATGTAGGAAAATAGATGAAAGTTTCTGATCGCTACAATAATTATCAACTCCATCTTTCTGATTTTCCCATTTTGCAAACTGATAAATATATCCTGCGTCTAGCTGCAAATCCTCAAGAACTAGAATCTATTTTTCAATTGCGATTTGAAGTATTTAATTTAGAACTTGGTTTAGGATTATCTAATTCTAATATTGCCCAAATGGATCAAGATAAGTTTGATCAAGTTTGTCATCATTTATTACTCATTGCTAAAAATACGGGTGAAACGATTGGTACTTATAGAATGCAAACTTATACAATGGCTGCTCAATATCTAGGATTTGATGCGGCTGATATATTTGATCTTCATGGTATTCCTGATGCTGTTCTTCAATCTTCTGTTGAGGTGGGACGTGCTTGTATAGCTAAGAAGTACCGCAATAGTCATACTCTATTATTACTGTGGAAAGGATTAGCTAATTATTTACTTTGGACTAAACAACAATATTTTTTTGGCTGTGCATCTTTACTTACACAATCTCATCGAGAAGCAGCTTGTACTGTTAATTATTTAAAACAAAATAATTTCATCCATCCTCATATTTTAGTATGTCCTCATGCAAAATACTTGATAGAAATTCCGCAAAGTTATCCAGAAAAGTCTAATATATCAATTCCTAATATTTTTCAGGCATATCTAAATATTGGGGCTAAAGTATGCAGTTTACCAGCTATTGATCAGCAATTTAAAACTATTGACTTTTTAGTTATTTCTAATATTGCTGATTTTACTAGATGGCATTATGATGGCATGAGATTGAAATAATGACACTGTTTTTTTCGGGCTACGCATCTTTTAAAAACATCTTTTTTTTGACTGAAGCTCTAAACTGATGAAAATGAGTGTTTCTTATCTGTTCCCTATTCCCTATTCCCTGTTCCCTTTTTTGTAATTCTTATGACTTTTTCCTTACCTAAATTTATATATACATAAAAAATGCAAAAAATCGTCTAATTAGATACAATTTATGAACATTAGAAGAAGTTTTGGAGAATAATATGGTCTTATTAAAAGGCTTTGAGATTGAGATGTACACTGGTACGCCTCAAGGTGATATTGTCGGACTATCGGATCAAATTACTACAAATTTAGATGGATTTATGCGTGAGCCGGATAGCCGGAATGTGGAGTATATAACTCAACCATCTATGAATTATGACAATTTATTGTGCGCTTTACTACGTCCTAGAAAAGAGTTGCGGAACTATCTCCAAAGCTTGGATAATTATACTTTGATCCCGGGTAGTACATTATCTTTGCAAGGAAGCGATCTCTTTTTGCGTTCTGACCCCACCAATCCCTATCATGATTACATTGAACAAACCTATGGCACAAAGGTAGTTACTGCCAGCGTCCATATCAATGTTGGTATCAGTGACCCAGAGGTATTAATGCGTGCCTGTCGGATCATGAGAATGGAAGCACCTCTATTCCTAGCTATGAGTGCCTCATCTCCTTTCCTAAATAGTAAAACTACTGGTTATCATTCCACCCGCTGGGGACTATTTCCCCAAACTCCCAATCATGTCCCCTTATTTGCTAGTCATGCGGATCATATTCAATGGGTAAATGAACAGTTAGCATCTGGGACAATGCAAAACGTCCGGCATTTGTGGGTATCAGTGCGTCCAAATGGCGATCGCCGTCCTTATGATTTAAATCGCTTAGAACTGCGAATTTGTGACTTGGTAACAGATCCCATTGCTTTGTTAGCAATGACAGCTTTATTAGAAGCGCGGTTAATCCAAATTATCAATAACCCAGCTATTGATCCTTTAACTCAAAGTCCGTTTTCTCCCGAAGAATTGATCACCTTAACCATGAAAAACGAAATGGCCGCTGCTACTGACAGTCTTGATGGAAGATTGCAGCGATGGCAAGATGGTAGGAGTATTCTTGCCAGAGATTGGATAGCAGAAATATATGATGAAGTTTGGAGTATTGCTAAAAAACAGGGCTTTAGTTGTTTCCTCACCCCCTTGCAAAAAATTCTCCGAGAAGGTAATGAAGCTCAACAATGGTTACAACTACACAAAATAGGCGTTGATATTCAGCGTGTAATTGCCCAAGCCATTATTTCTACCCAAGAACGGGAAACCGAACTAGAAAGTAAACTATGTTCATCTGTGCGGGAATAGACACTAGACAAGAGGGAATAGGCAAGAGGGAATAGGCAAACATACATATTCTCCTCACTCAGATTCTTATTTCCTCTCGCTGAAATGATTAAAAAAAATAATCAATGGAAAATACTTCGTAACATATTAAAAAAAACTATATATCGCCTCTACATTTTGGTAGATTTTTAGACAGCAAGAAATTTCCTAATATACAATTTAGATTTGCAAAAGATGCCCCAGATAGTTTTAGTGAACCCACAAATTCCTCCGAATACTGGCAATATTGCCCGGACTTGTGCCGCTACAGGCACGGAATTACATTTGGTCGGTCCTTTGGGATTTGAAATTAGCGATCGCTATCTGAAACGAGCCGGGTTAGATTATTGGCCTTACGTTAAATTCCATTATCATGACTCCATAGAAGTATTTCAAAGCGTACAAAAACAACGTGGGGGTAGATGCTTAGGTTTTAGTGTTCGTGGTGATTTTAACTACATTAATTTTGAATTTCAAGCGGATGATTGGCTGCTTTTTGGCAGTGAAACAGCAGGTTTACCAGCAGCTACTCTCTCAACTTGTGACTCTACCTTATATATTCCCATGTATGAACCTGGTGTTCGTAGCCTGAATCTATCAGTCAGTGTGGCCATAGGTTTATTTGAATGTCGTCGTCAGTTAGGCTATTTACAATAATTCATATTCACCAACAAAAATTTAGGATTAAGTGTGATAGAAACATATCTATCAGATCAATCACACCAAAACTTGCTATAATAATGTTGTATAACATACATAAGCAAAAGGTGAATAGTGATAAATACTGATAAGCTCCGCTAACATGACATAAGAAATTTGTATAGATATTTTCAGGGTGATCTAACCACCAAGGATAGAATTTAGTTAATTCTCAGATGATGACTCGAAACAGGAAAATTACCGAAAACCATTACTCTCAATGATTTGGATAACTTCGTATCCAGAAATACAACAAAATAATGCGAAAATTGCAGATGTTGTATACGGTTGTTTTTTAGGGAAGAATAAAAGTAAAGTGTCCTATTGATAAAACGGATTTAGTCAAAAAATCTTGAAACCGTCTACAGCGGGATCATTGCTATTGCAGAAGTTGTCCAAGCTCATGAACTAATAAAGACAATAGACCTAGCCAAGTTATGATATTTATTTAGTTCAGTGGTTTTGTAGCAAAATGAGTGGAGATAACTCTCAAGAGTGAGAATTTTTAGGTTGTGAGGAGTGACTTAGACAAGACAGCACCAAAAACTTGAGAGTTTAGTCAGGTGTAGAACTTGTTTAAATCAGAGAAGCACGTTAATCTTGCGTAAGTGTCTCTGGTGAATGTGATCTTGATATATGGTTTGATGTGAGATCAATCATGAATTAATATCCAACTTAAAAATCGAGATCAGTTAAACGCTAGTGATCATTAGGAGGTCGTCTTTGAAACGAGCATTGAAAAAAAGAGATAAGGCTGTGTTGAACAATACCCCCAGCGGCGATGATGCCCCGGTAGAGCAAACAAATTATGAGATCAATCCCAAAATGACCCGCCGGGCGGGGACTCATCGGGCAGCTATGATTGGCTTGGCAATATCAATGGGAGCAACCAGCCTTTTGGTGACTCGACAAAGCGATCAAGCCCAAGCAGCGGCTCCTGTTGGCAGTCAAAAAGCAGCTTCAACAATGCCAGTTGTTTCCGAGACTGAGATGAAATTTGCCACCTCCAAACTGGAGTCCCCAAGCATCTCACCAACAGGCGCGGTAGCAAATCCCGTTATATTAGAACCAACAGTGGTTTCACAAGTACCTGGGCTTGAAGCTAAATGGCAAATTGCCACCAAAAACATAGCCGTCGAAGGCACTGCATCCAATGTAATTTCCCCAGCCAATCCCGCTGATAGAAATTCTGTTCAACTAGGGCAGGAAGTGAGCTATCGTCCAGTTCAAGCGACATTACCAATAAATAACCAACTGCCTGAGACAGCGCCACAGTTGTCTAAAGTGGAAGCGGTAACTGGCAGTACCCAAAATTTGCCAGCAGGGGAGTTAGCCAGCGGTAATGTTAATGCTCAACTGAAAGCACAGCAAGAGTTTGCCCTGAATCGTTTACAGGAAAAATCAACTCGGTTAAGAAATAGTTTGGCAGATTTGCGGTCTGAACAAACCCAAGATTTATTAAAAACTGGGATTAAGGAAGCACAACCAACCACTGTAGCTAATAAATCCGTACCAGAACAATCGGAAAATTTGACTGATTCTCAACAATCCGAGCTTATTTCTCGGTTGAAACCGAATAAACAAACAAGTCCGACGATACAGGAAATACCCATACCTGCATCAGCCTCAACAAAAGTTGTCGCCCAATTGTCTCCCTCAACATATCAAGTTAAGCCTGGAGACACCTTAGCAGAAATTGCTAACAATTACGGTACTTCAGTTTCTGAGCTAGTTAGAGCTAATGATCTAAGTGATCCTAATCAACTGCAAATTAATCAAAGGTTAATTATTCCTCCGAACAAGATATTAGAAACCTCTGGCCGGGTAGATAATTCTTCTTTAAATAATCCTAGTTTTAACCCCAGATCATTTGTTTCTAACAATACCAGCGTTCCCGTTCCTGCACCAAGAGTAATAGAGCCGCTAGAACAGACGGAAACTCCTGGTGTGACTATCCCAGTCCCAGTGGTGACAGGTGAGCCAGAACGGAAAAATTATCCTAGTATCGCTAACCGGATTAATGTTCCTGCACCAATAGAGACAGACAGCCAAGGACAGACTGCTATTTCTATTGTTGTCCCACAGGCTTTACCTACACCCAGTGACTCTTATGGCTTAGGTGGTGATGCTCCATTACCAAGAACTTCTTACCAAAAGCATGGGTCACAAAAACCAGTGCAAAAGGTATCTAAAGCCAAAGGTAATGAACGTATCCGCAGCTTGCAAGCAGAAATTGAGAGATTGCGATATAAATACCGCGCTCAACAAGCTGGTGTGGCTGTTACAGGATCTGAAAATAATAGTCAGTCTGTACCTGTTGCTATTGAATCATCCAATAATTCGGTAGTGTCTCAAGCCAATGCCATCCAGATTGCTGTACCTCAAGCAATATTGCCAAGTTATAGTCATCAACCGCTCAAGACTCTAGTAACAGCATCTGCTCCCACCAATGAGCCGATTAACCCAGAATTCCTGCCCGGTAAAACTGGTGCGAGATGGAATTCTCCCCGCAATTCATCTGGTATTAAGTTGACAGTGCCTCCTGCTGGTGCTAATGCGTCTGACTCTTTAGGAAAATTGCGAGGAACTTCTGTTTCTCCAGCTTTACCACCTATAGCAGCAGTGGATATACACTTGCCTCAAACCACTGAAGACAATCCCAGTTTCCCTGCTAATTCTGCCGCTACAGGCTACATTTGGCCAGCTAAGGGAGTTCTGACCTCTGGCTATGGCTGGCGCTGGGGAAGAATGCACAGAGGGATTGATATTGCTAACTCAACAGGCACACCCATTTATGCTGCATCTGCTGGTACAGTCGAGAAGGCTGGCTGGAATAGCGGTGGTTACGGTAACGTTGTGGATATCCGCCATGAGGATGGTAGTTTAACTCGCTATGGACACAATAGCCGGATTTTGGTGCAACCTGGTCAACGAGTGCAACAAGGTCAGACAATTGCGGCTATGGGTAGCACTGGTTTTAGCACTGGTCCTCACAGTCATTTTGAAGTTCATCCATCTGGCAAGGGTGCTGTTAACCCTATCGCTTTCTTACCAAATCGGATTTAATTGCAGATAATCTGGAATTAAGTGATTCTCTGGTTAATGGAGGGAGGTAAACTCCCTCTTTTTATTCTTGGGGCAAAAATTTGGAAATTGATAGTTGTCAGATGCAAATTTCTATGCTATCTTAATATAAGTTGATAAAACAACGTGGCTCAGTAGCTCAGTTGGTTAGAGTACGGGACTCATAAGCCTGGGGTCGTCAGTTCAAATCTGACCTGAGCCATTTAATAAAGCTTACTATGTAAGAGTTTCAGCTCCTAGTCATCAATAGTTGTAGGGGGCTGATTTTGCTATTTAACACCCTTTTGACTATTTTTTGACTATGCTCTGCAAACCTAAAATAGTCAAGGATAGTCAGTGAAAATTGGAATTGAAACCCTTGAAGGTCGTCTTAGATTAAGATTTCCTAGAGCCTTGTTTGCTGGTAATCAGAAATACTTGTCTCTGAATCTAGCTGACACTGCTGAGAATAAACTGCTTGCAGAGATGAAAGCAAGGCAGATAGAGCTAGATATCATAGCTGGCTATTTTGACCCTACTCTGGCTAAATACAAGTCTCACTATCAGCCTACTAAGAAGGAAAAAATACACACTTTACTGGACTTATGGTGTGATTATGTTCAGTTTAAGAGTAATCAAGTGGAACAGTCTACTGTTATCAGGGATTACTCACTAATAGAGAAAAGAATTAAAGCACTACCTACTAGCGACATTAAAGATGCAATCCTCATTAGGAATCATTTACTCAGTAATTATTCTGCTGAAACAACCAAGCGTACTCTTAAACAACTTAATGCTTGCTGTAATTGGGCTACTACATCTAAGCTAATAGAAATCAATCCCTTCAAAGATTTAGCTAAAACTATTAAAACCAAGAGGAAAAATAATACTATTCTTACTTTTAGTCAAGAAGAGATAGCTATTATTATTGATTCTTTTGCTAGTAACAAGTATTGCCCTAAATACTCTCCCTTGGCACATTCTTACTACACTAACTATGTCAGGCTTTTATTTTGTACTGGGTGCAGACCTGAAGAAGCTGTAGCCTTGAAATGGAAACATATTAGTTCAACACATATCACATTTGCTGAAGCTGTACCTTCTGATGTCAGGATAAGGAAAGACACAAAAACTCACCAAATTAGATTGTTTCCTATCAATAGTCAACTGAGAGAACTTTTGAATGATATTGGGTATGAAGAAGCTGAGAAATTACTTTTCTATAATCGCAATGGTAGAGAGCTAAATACTCATAACTTTCTCAATAGAGTATGGAAACCAGTATTAACTAATTTAGTCAATGATAAGTTGATTAGATATTATTTACCTCAATATAATTGTCGTCACACTTTTATCACCCTATGCTTGGAGGCAGGTATTAGTGTTAAACAAGTTGCTGATATGGTGGGTAATTCTCCTGAAGTAATCTACAAGCATTATTCAGGAGTAATCAAACAACTTGAAGTTCCAGAAATATTTTACAAATAAATTATTACTGGCTTATACACTACTTCTTTTCTTTTTCTCCTTTGCTATTTCTTTTTTAATTTTCTTGCTTAGTTTATCAATTTCTGAATCAAACTTTTCTTTCATATCAGGTAAAGAATTAAGGATAGCTTCTAAAACTTCTACCTTTTGACCTTCTTGCTCCTCTGCAAATGCTTTTTGCATTGCAGTATTCCAAGCAGTTATCAAGTCTGGTAGGGTTGAAAATACTATGTTAATTTCATTTTTGATTGGTATTGGCATTGTTGAATACCTAAATAATAAAGGTTGATTATTTCCATTATAGAACTAAAAACTTAATTGGAATAACCTGACTTAAATAATTTAAAAAATCACCATGACTAACTCAATAGATATAACTCAGTTGATTTTAGAGAAACATCCTAATGCAGATAAATCAATTTTAAATAGGTTGAGATTATTAATTGAAAAGCATAACCTTAAATGGATTATCTTTGAAGAAGAAGTAACTTTTGTTATGAAACATATTTGTGAAGCTAAGGGGGTAGAATTAAATGACTTTGCCAAAAACTATGTTATTGGTAGGGAGTATTATCTTCATGGAAAGGTTACTAAATTAGAGGGGAAAAGTCTAAAAATCTTTAAAGATAGCTTTAATAAAAAGTATGGAAGATATTTTCATAAAGCTGGAATCTTATGGGTGGCTAATTATTTAGGAGCTTATATTTATCTGGATGATTGTTGCTTGGATAATCCTAAAATGTATTTTATAGAAATTGATATTGAGCGAGAGTACAGAGCTAGGTATGGTGGAAATAGGCAGCAGAAATTAAGAAAAGGTAGAGTTGATCTAGTTAGTGGAGATGAGATAATAGAATTTAAAAAAGATATTATAGACTGTAATGCGGTAGGACAATTACTAAGATACCTGAAGAGTTGTAATAAAATTAAAGGTAAATTAGTGGCTCTACAAATTCATTCAGATGCGTTAGGTTTAATAGCAACATTAAATAATTCAGGCTTTAATATTAGTTATGAAAAAGTTATTTTATATCTTGATAAAAGCAACTGAATAAAATATAAATCTTGTTTATACTGAAGAAGGAGAACCTGTTATATTTCACTATTTTGGTTGTGACAGCTACCACTTACAGTTGCCAGATGAAGGGTAGGTGGATAAATGAGAGGGGGTAATTTTCATATCACCCACTTTATTCTCTATATACATAATAGTTTACCAGTATAGGTAACAGATGTGTAAACTTAAGAAAGGAGATTTACCCTTAACTAACTTATGAAATCTTTAATTCAGTCTTGTCTACTTCTTAGTTTATTGTTAGTTGGCTGTAGTGAGGAGGCGATCGCCAAACCAGGAAAGCAAAAGATATGTAGCTATCCTATAGAAGAAGATTCTAATACTAACAAAGTATATGTTTACAAGAAGTTTGGTATTTCTATGGAGATGCCAGATAACCTAGCTTCTATGCTGCTTCAAGATGGCAGTATTGATATTATAGATAGAGGTACTTACAAGTTACTTCAATGCCCTGTTCATGAAAGGGTAGGAAGAGGTGCTCCTGGTACTAGAATTAGCTGGGCTGATGATACTGTTTACTTTAAATCTTTTAATATAAAAGAAAATGTTGACCTATATATTAGAAATGAAGGGGGAGACTATCCTACTTACTTAATTATCCTTAGATTGGTTAACAAGAAAGGTCAGCTTATAGATGTTAATATCTATGATGAAGGACTTATTACTGAAGATAGTGTGAAGGGATACATTAAAGAATATATTGAGTTGGGTAAGAAGATAGAGTTTCTTGATTAGTTACTGATTCACTGCGAAGTGTTAAATCCTCTAAATCCCTACCTGCAAAGGGGTCTAGAATTGGGGAAGGTGATTTAGGTCACTACAGTGCGATCGCTCCCTATTGAGAACTCTAATGATAAATAGTGAATTGATAAGTCAGCTAATCTAATAGTTGATTTATCGAGTCCTGGCTAAATGTCTTAATTAGGGGGTAGAAACAGCTTGATAATTTCTACCCATAACTATCCATATATTACTGTTTGTCCAAGTCTTCAATAAGTTGATCAACAAATTCC
>NZ_LJOQ01000034.1:0-46904 GCF_001672255.1 Anabaena sp. AL09 | reverse complement strand
AATACAGTACAGAACGTATTCATTTTAACAAAAATAACCATTCTTAACTTTTCGTTACATAGTTAGAAACTTTTCCGCCGACCTACTTATACATGGGCTTTAGGTGAAGCTGCTTGTGTGTATTTTGGCGATTTAATGGGTGGGAAAAAACCCGATCCTCAAAAAATTCAAGCAGTCATGCAAGAGGCTTTTACAGGGGCAAAAGAACGGTTTAAGGGGATGAAAAGTTAACGAGGGTTTCGCGCCCAGACGCTAAGGAGCAAAGGCGCAAAGGAAGAAATTTTTGGAAATTTGAAGTTTTAATTATCCAATAAGCGTTACTCTAGACGGTAAAGTTCAAATATTATTATGACACCGGAAGAAATAGCAGGTACGTTAACAGAGTTATTTAGTGCTGAAGTTGTAAAATCTATTGCCCCTGGTTCTTGGCAGGTAGAAACTCCTGATTTTCGGTTATTGGTGCTGCTTTCAGATGATAATTCTTGGTTGCGAGTATTGCTGCCAATTATGCCTTTACAAGAGGCCGCAGCATTTCTCACCCAGTTTCTAGAAGCTAATTTTGATGATACCCAAGAAGCACGGTATGCTGTATATGATGGGGTCGTATGGGGGGTATTTCAGCATAATAGTGGCACTTTAAGTAATGCAGATTTTGCTAATGCCATCGCTCGCCTGATTTCATTATATCAAGTCGGTGTTAATGATGTTTTTAATAATTTGGTGGAAGCTCGGATTCGCGAAATTATTAAAGCAGCTAAACAACAGGGACAATCTCTCGAAGCCACTATGCAAAATTTAGATCGTTTTTATGCGGAAGGATTATTAGGAGATATTGACCAAAATCCCCAGACAAGATTACAAGTTTTAGCAGCTTGGCAACGACAATTAGAACGTCTTTGGGTGGAAATGTAATGAAGGTAATCGGGAAATAGGGGAGATATTTACCAATTACAAATAACAACATCATAAAAATTATTAACGCAGACTCTAAGGAATCCGGGGAATGACACTTGCAGAAATCCAAACTCAAATCAAAAACCAAGTAGCTAAAATTGAAGAGCAACAACAAGCATTGTTAGATTCTCAAAAAGAATTATCTTTGCTTTTGGAGAAGAAAAAAATCATGGAACAAGTAGCATACAAAAAAATTAAAGCCGCCGTCCAGTTATTAAGAGAAGCCCAAGCTGATTTAGAGTTTACGAATGAAGATATTCTCGACATCACTAAATCAAAAATGATTAGCCCTGAAGGAGAAAATGACTTTGACATAGAAGAATATAACCAGAATAGTTTAATTTTAGGGTCTATAGAAATTGATCTAGAAAAATCTGAACTTAGTATTGCAGAAGGTCAAAAAGAATTGGTCAATGCCTTAACGGAGAAACTAGATGATTTTGAATTTGCTTTATCCTGTTTACCTGTAGAAGAAAGAGATTGTGCAAGAGTAAAGCTACAATCTATCATAGGTAATTTTGTAAAGTAGTAATGAACGTCCGGGTCAATTCCTAAAACTGCTTAACTTCCGTAATAAATTTATTACCACCAGCAAAACATCAATTTATGGATATTGTTGAAACTCTTAAAGCCGATTATGCTAGATTTCCGGTAAATCAAACTTACAGCATTTATGCCGATGATGTTTATTTTCAAGATGCTGTTTTTAAGTTTCGGGGAATTGAACTTTATAAATGGATGATTAAATTCATTCAAACTTTTTTCTCCAATCTCAAACTAGATTTACATAATATCCAATCTCAGCAAGAAAATATTAAAACTGAATGGACTATGAGTTGGAATTCTCCTTTACCTTGGAAACCTCACATTTCTGTTTCTGGTTGGAGTGAATTACGTCTAAATGCTGACGGTTTAATCGTTTCCCATATTGATTATTGGCACTGTTCCCGTTTGGATGTCATTAAGCAGCATTTCATTTCTGTGAAAAATCAATCATAATGTAAATAAATGTAAACAAAATTCAGGCAGTAAGGAATCATTGATGCGAGTAATTTTAATGACAGGGAAAGGTGGCGTGGGTAAAACCTCCGTTGCCGCAGCCACTGGACTCCGTTGTGCAGAACTCGGCTATCGGACATTGGTTTTAAGTACGGACCCAGCCCACTCCCTTGCTGATAGCTTTGACGTTGAATTAGGCCATGATGCCCGCCTTATTCGTCCTAATTTATGGGGTGCAGAATTGGATGCACTGCGAGAATTAGAAGGTAATTGGGGGGCTGTCAAACGCTATATTACCCAAGTTTTACAAGCCAGTGGTTTAGACGGGATACAAGCGGAAGAGTTAGCAATTTTACCAGGCATGGATGAAATTTTCGGCTTGGTGAGAATGAAACGTCATTATGATGAAGGGGAATTTGACGTTTTAATTATTGATTCTGCCCCGACTGGTACAGCATTACGGCTGTTAAGTTTGCCTGAAGTTGGCGGTTGGTATATGCGTCGTTTTTATAAACCGTTCCAAAATATTTCCGTAGCCCTAAGACCATTTGTAGAACCTATTTTTAAACCCATTGCTGGTTTTTCTTTACCAAATAAAGAGGTAATGGACGCACCTTATGAGTTTTACGAGCAAATTGAAGCTTTGGAAAAAGTTTTAACTGATAATACTCAAACCTCAGTCCGTCTAGTTACCAATCCCGAAAAAATGGTAATTAAGGAATCTCTTCGCGCTCACGCTTATCTAAGTTTGTATAATGTAGCCACAGATTTAGTTATTGCTAACCGGATTATTCCTCAAGAAGTTACAGATCCATTTTTCCAACGGTGGAAGGAAAATCAAGAACAATACCGTCAAGAAATTCACGACAATTTTCTCCCTCTCCCAGTCAAAGAAGTCCCTCTCTACTCTGAGGAACTGTGTGGTTTAGCAGCTTTGGAAAGGTTGAAAGAAACTCTGTACAAAGATGAAGATCCAACTCAGATTTATTATAAAGAAACCACAATCAGAGTGGTAAAAGATAATAACCAATACAGTTTGGAACTTTATCTACCCAATATTCCTAAAAGCCAAATTCAACTGAAAAAAACGGGAGATGAATTAAACATTACTATTGGCAATCATCGCCGTAATTTGGTATTACCTCAAGCTTTGGCAGCACTGCAACCAGCAGGAGCAAAAATGGAAGATGATTATCTGAAAATTCGCTTTGCTGACAATGTAAATTCTATCTAAACTTTCAAAACTTTTAGATCCCCGACTTCTTCCTTGATTGTGTTAAGAAATTATAATTAATGCTAAGAGGTCGGGGATCTTACCCAACTATTTATTAAATAACCTGAATTCTTACGTACAAATTTATTTTTAACAATGGAATTTGCACCTCTATTTCCCCTTGTTTATCGGCTTCTCCAACCCACTTTTCCCCATTGTCTATGGTGTGGAAACTCCAACGGCAAAACTATCGCCCTTACCTTTGATGATGGACCTCATCCCCAATATACACCCCAGGTATTATCGGTTTTAAAGCGTTACAACATTACCGCTAGTTTTTTCTGGTTAGGAAATTGTGTGAATCGGTTTCCAGACATTGGAAAAACAGTCAGCGAACAAGGACATTGGATCGGATTACATGGTTATGAACATGATTCTTTTCCCTTGCTTTCCCCAACTCAGTTAAAACAGAGTTTAGAAAAAACCCAAATTGCTATTTACAATGCTTGTAATTTATCACCGGAAAAAGTACGAGATGTGCGTCCTCCCAACGGGTTTTTCACACCTCAAACATTGCAATTATTTCAACAGTGGAATTATCGTCCAGTCATGTGGAGTGTAGTTCCTGAAGATTGGGTACATCCTGGTGTCAATGTTGTGGTAAATCGAGTCATGAAGCAAGTTAAAAACGGTTCATTAATTGTGTTACATGATGGCTATTTTGGTGGTAAAGATGTGGCAGAAACTATTAATATTTTGATTCCTCGATTATTACAAGAAGGGTATGAGTTTGTGACTGTTGATAGTTTATAGTAATAGTTAATATCACTCCCACATCCCCTAAAAGCGATTCCTAGGTCGCGCTAGTTCCCTCCGGGACGCTACCGCGAACGCTATTGCACCCCTCCACATTCCCAAAAAGCGAACTGCTTGCGGCAGTGCTAGTTCCCTCCAGGACGCTCCGCCAACGCTATCGCACTCCCTCACATTCCATAAAAGCGATCCTGTCAAAAAATCAACCAGCTAAAGACTTCTTGAACGTTTAGCTCTAATGAAATCCCTGTAAGAACAGGCAGACGATCACTATTTTTAAATTCCCTCACTCGGCGATCACTATCTACAACTAAAATGCTTTCATCTTCAGCATCTAGCAACCATCCCAATTCCGTCCCATACTCGGCACAGTGTAATAGTTTGGCTAGGACTTGTTTATATTTTTGATCGGGAGAGAGAATTTCAATCGCCCAATCGGGATAAATTTCAAAACGATTGGCAATCCGTCCTGACGACAATCGAGGAATTCGCTCCCAACGAAATACAGCTATGTCGGGAACGATCGCTAATCCACCAAAAACACAGCGTAGTTCGGGAAAGGCTTTGGCGATTTTTTGAGGTTTGGCAATTTGATTAATTGTTTCGCAGAGGTCAATCTGAAGTTGACTATGTTCCCCTTGAGGCATCGGTTTTTGTATGATCTGTCCATTAATAAATTCGGAAGCAGGTTCTGTTTCTGGTAATTGCAAAAACTCTTCGATTGTTACGGGTCTAATTGCTGTAACTGTCATCGCTTCATACCCTCCAAAATCTCTTTAATTTTAACAGTCTTTCAAAAGGTTGTTTTCGATAACGGCGGTAAATATCAAAATCACTATCTAATGTAATATTTGATGAAATATTGAGCCGTTCAGAGATAGTAATTAACGACAAGTCAGCAAAATCCCCTGGTAAGTCTGCATACTGTTGATTAAGTTCTCTAATGCGAGTAAAATCTTCTGGTATTAGAGGAATACAACGATAAAGTTTTTGAGCTAAATCGTTGAGAAATTCATTTTGTGTACGATAATCTCTGATCAAAAGATACATCACTTCGGTCACGCAAGGAATAGTTGTAATCAGTTCACTTGAACATTGTTCAAAAAAGTTACAAACGGATTTATGATAATTATCTTGTGCGCTGTAGTAAGCGAATAAAATACTACTATCAGTAAGAATAATAGGAGGATAATCATAAGAATACCCGGTAAGTGGGAAACGAGCGCGTCTTTAGACCTGAGAGGGAAGCGGCGCGAGCGGTTTTAACCGCTGCGGTATTTTCTGTATTATCCGTGATGCGGATCTTCAATATATTTCCTCACCGATTCACTACTAACATTCCCTGCGGTGCTTACAAAATAACTACTTGTCCAAAGAGACGGTAGTTTTTTTAATTGGGGAAATTCTTTTCTCAGGTAGAAACTAGAACGCCCTTTAAATGCCTTGATAACTAAATGTGGGGTGTCTGTAGGCTTGACGCTAATAAATAAATGGATATGGTCTGGAGCCACTTCTAAGGCTAAAATATCCCAACCTTTTTCTATGGCCAGTTCAGCAAAAATCTGTCTCGTTCTTGTTGCTATCTCCCCTACTAAAACCTTTTTCCTGCGCTTAGGAATAAATACAAAGTGGTAATTAACCAAGAATTTAACGTGATCATGGGTTTTGTAGTCTTCTTGCGTTAACATATTTTGTGTTGTTTTCTCTATACCTATTGACAATCCTAGTTTAATCAATTATTATTGAGAAGTCAACAAAATTACATCGTAAATTGGTGGTAAAAAATAAAAAGTCAATGGGAGTACAACAGGTTTTGTTGTCTCCCGACAATGAAATAAAGGCAATATTAGAATATCTTTGTCAACAGTCGGGTAAGCTCTATAACAGTGGTGTTTATTTCGCTAGACAAACATTTTTTAAAACTGGGAAGTTGTTGACGGGTAAGTTTGATTTAGCTTATGAACCTTCAGTAGCTAAAACTATGGTCGCTCAGAGGATGTTTGAAAAGTGGTATTCCGTAATTTTCATCACCAGTTCCCTCCCCTTTACAAGGGGAGGGTTAGGGTGGGGTAAAAAATATTTGATACATCAACCATAACTTTTCAAACACCCTCTTAGAGGGTGTGACCCGTAAACGTAACCACCAAATGCGTGACGGCATTAATAAAGCTGCAAAATTAATTATTGATCATTGCTTAAAATCCGGCATTGGTACATTAGTAATCGGCTGGAATGATGGTTTTAAATCTAACGCTAACATGGGGAGAATTAATAATCAAAAGTTTGTCCAAATGCCGTTAGGTAAACTCAAGGATAGGTTAAAACAACTATGCGATTTACACGGTATTAGATTTCAAGAAACCGAAGAGGCGTATACTTCAATTGCTAGTTTTCTAGATGGAGACTCCCTACCCGTTTATGGTCAAAAACCAGACGGGTGGAAAGCGTCAGGAAGACGAATTGAGCGGGGATTGTATAAGTCGGGTAATGGTTCAATGATAAATGCAGACTTGAACGGCGCAGCTAACATTCTGCGAAAAGTAGCCAGCAATTTAGGCATAGACCTAAGCTCACTGGGTAGACGGGTCTTGACGACCGTAGCGAGAACTAGACTTTGGGCGTTACCTAAGTTTACTCTGTCCGCAGAATCTCAGTCCCTTTAGGGCTGAGAGTGTCAAGGATTTTACATTTTCAGTTGTTTACCTGAACAAATTTTAACAGATTAACTTCCAAAACTTTCCCTATTTAGTGCATAGTCGTAGTCTATCGTAGCGATCGCCCCCCCACATCCCAAAAAGCGAACTGCTTGCAGCAGCGCTTCGCTATCGCACCCCTACATCCCCAAAAAGCGAACAATTAAAATATAGCTTTATTTTCTCTAGTAATTCTAATCAAAAATCGTAAAGCTTCATTAACAGATTCAGCATTAGGAAATAATTCAGCAACATCTGAATCTAATTTAATGATTGTATTACCAAAATTTGTTCGTTTAGCTCCCATTTTTCTAACTTTTAAACTTTTTAAATCATATTCATCTCTAAGTTCATCTTCCATTGTTTTAACCCTCTTGATAAGCTTTTAATTCTTGTTTTGTCACAAGTCTTGCACTAATAATTCTAATTATATCCTCTCTTTCTGTATAAGAAACCAGCAAAATCCGACTTCTTGATGATTCCCCTATAATAATATAACGATGTTCGTCTTCAGAATGATCCGGATCATAAAAATCAACATAGAGTGGATCATCGAAAACTGTTTGAGCTTCTTCAAATGAAACGTTGTGTTTAGATAAATTAGATTTTGCTTTTTGTGTATCCCATTCAAATTCCATACATATAATTAAATTTTAGACGCAGTAATTATAACATTATTACAAGCGATCGCACCTATCACCCCAAAAAAGCGATTCCTGCGGAGCGCTTCGCTATCGCCCTCCATATCCCAAAAAGAGATCGCCCTCTCACATCCCAAAAAGCGAACTGCTTGCAGCAGCGCAACGCTTACGCCCTCCCACATCCCAAAAGCGAACTGCTTGCAGTAGCGCAACGCTTACGCCCTCCCATATCCCAAAAAGCGAACTGCTTGCAGCAGCGCAACGCTTACGCCCTCCCACACCCCAAAAAGAGATCGCACCTCCACATCCCAAAAACGATCACCCCTAACATCCCCGAAAAGCGATTCCTACGGAGCGCTTCGCTATCGCATCCCATCATCCCAAAAAGCGATTCCTACGGAGCGCTTCGCTATCGCACTATGGCGCATAACAAGAAGGAAAAAGTCTTTTTTTATCAATTGTATTAGTATCAATATTGCAAGGTGAGATATATTGACTCAAGTTTTTGAAGCCATTTTCAGTAATATTTGTGTCATTTAAACTTAAACCTTGAAGATTGATTAATGTTTCCAGTTTCTGAAGTCCAATATCAGAAATTTTGGTTGAATCTAAATTTAATTTCCTCAATTGTGTGAGTCCTATTAAATAAGATAGTCCAGCATCTGTTACTTGAGTCCATCCAATATTCAGAGATTGAAGTTGAGTAAGTTGTTGAATCTGCTGAAGACCAGAATCACTCACATTCGTATAGTAAAGTTCCAGATTCTCCAATTGTGGTAATTCTTTGACGTAAGCCAATGCGCGATCGCTAATCTTTGTTTTAGAAAGACTCAATGATTGAAGATTCGGGATCTTTTTTAGGTCAGCTAATCCTGAATCGGTAACGCTTGTGAAGGTTAGATTCAACGCTTTTAATCCAGATAGTCCGTTAAAGTAAGCAAGCCCAGTGCCATTGATTTGGGTGTTAGAAAGATCAAGGCTTTTTAAACCTGATAATTTTTGAAGATGGCTTAATCCTTCATCTGTTACTTGGGTATTGTATAAAGATATTGCCTGTAAATCATTTGGATTAAGAGTAGAAAGGGTCGAAAGATCAGTGGATGCTTCGGGACTTACTCGCAATTCTAGTAGCCACCCATCTGGTACAAAAATACGAACGCTACCTTGTGCTTCTCCTTTTTCTTCCCCACCCGAACCGCTCAGAAAATGAAGATTTTCTTCTAGGATATAGAGTTTACCTAAAGAACGATTAGTCGGAAAATTAAGAGTTCGTTCTGATCCTTGATTCCGCGCAATGGGGGAATTACTTAGACCACAACCAGTAGCCAAAGATAGCATTACCGCCAATAAACCTAGACCTCTGAGAGTTGTTTTATTCATCTACTTCCAAACCTTGTTTGGGAATAATGGCAAGATAACTTTACTTAATTTTAAGGGTTGCATCGAAACCACCACTTAAATCCCAGTAATTATCACTTGGATCAGCATCACTAAATGTAGCAATTAATTTACCATCCGCTTGAAGGGCGGCTAGAATTGCATCTCCATTCAGAGGCGTTCCTGAAACTGTATTTCTGAAATCACTGGCATCATTCGGCCAACCATTTAAGATAATGCCCGTATTGATGTCGTCCAGATAGAGGTTTAGATCCTTAAAATCAAAGTCTCCTGGTGCGCTGTCACCATCATCCATAACAAAGCTAATCTCAATATCCTGAATTTGAGTAGGTAGGGTCGTGTTGGAGGCAATCTCAAAGGTTGTGATATTAACGGGAGTTCCTGAATAACCGACAAAATTAGATTGAGGAGCGGTGAGAATTAATTCTGGGGTAATATCAAAGGTTTTAATGACATCTTCAACTCCGAGGGCATTACCTGCGCGATCGCTTAATTGAGCGGCATCAATAACTAATTGATAATTCCCCACTGCTAAAGCGGGATAGGTAAGTTGAATGGTGCGATCGCCATCTCGGAATTGAATATTTTCAGGCACAATTGTCTGATTAGAGCTATTGATCAAAGTAAAGTTAGCGGCAGTAATCTTAGTTGTGTCTAAGGCTTCTGAGAAACGAATAGTCGCAGTACGCATATTGGCAGAGAAACTATCAATACTAGGCGCAATGGTGTCGGGAACCAGATCGAAGGTCAGGATATTGGAGAGGCTGGTATTGCCACCTGTATCTGTCACTCGCGTTTGTACGTTAACGACTGGTGCATTAGGATCATTACTCAGCGCGATCGCTTGTAAATCAAATGGGAAGGAAAGATCATTGCTGACGACTTGCCCGTTAACTAATAGTTCGACATTACGAACTTGAACATCATCGGTGACATTAGCTTGAATGGAAATAGATGCACCTTCTGTAATTTGAATACCTGTTTGATTGGGGTCTAAGTCAACCACAGGGCTGGTAATCGTAACGGTCGGGGCAACACCTTTGTTATCGAAGGGTAGATAATTGATAACCTGTAAACCACCAGTACCATCGGCAACATAGGCAATGCCAGAGGCTAAGGCTACACCATAGGTAAAGCCAGGAGTGTCAAAGGAGGTAATAAAGTTATTGGTATTTTGGGGGTCACTAAGACTATAAAGACCGACTCCTAATCCTTCTTGAGAAACTAAACCTAATCCTGAGCCATTAAGGGCCACATTACGGGCTACAAAGAAATTATCTGAGCCACTGATTAAGGTAGGATTGGCAGGATTAGAAATATCAATTGTGCTTAACCCACTACCTGCAATAGAAGCAATTCCATTACCTGCAAATACGCCCACATCAGTCGAAGCAATGGAAACCGTTAGCTGTCCTTTAAGAGTTACGGCGGCGGAGTTACTAATATCAACGGTGAAGAAAATATCGGGTCCACTGATGAAACCATAGAGATAGGAGCCATCTCGCGCTAAACCAGTAACTGTTCCTGAACTAGGCAATGTTACCTGTTGGATTTGCTCTCCACTGAGTAAATTAACGGCGCGTAAAGATGTGCCGACGGTGGCATAGGCAATACCATCTACAACTTCAACTTGACTGGCGTTGATATTGATGGTTTGTTTGAGGACGGGGAGCATGGGGTCAGATACATCTACCAACTGTAAACCACCATTATTAGTTGCGACTGCTGCAATTTTTAAGTTGGCATCAACTGCAACATCGGTGGCATCTCCTGCTAGGTCTAATTGTCCCAAAATAATTGGATTATTAAATTGGGAAGTATTAACAACAGCTAAACCGTAGGAACCTGTGGCAACGTAGGCAGTTTGTTGACTGGTGTTAGTAGTTGAACCTTCTACGACTACTCCTTTAGCTTCACCGAATAGGGGGAGAGAGGAGATAATGCCAGTGGGGAAGGCACGACCATCAAAAAGGTCAAGACCTTGTTGAAATTTAGTACCGTCACCTATCCCGTCGTTAGAAGTACTATATTTGGCGGCATCTGTACCCAGAATAAATCTTTGCAAATATTAGATAAACCATCTTCATCAGAGTCAAAGAAGTTCTTTGTACCGATTACTACATTACCAATCCCAACTCCACTACCACTTTCCTTAGTATAGAAGTCATAGTATCCATACCACTGAGTCGTCGCCTGCAATACAAAAATTCGATAGTTGGTGTTTGGGGCTAGTACGACTTGCTGATTAAGCAAAATACCATTACTAGAACTTCCTCTGATATCTATCGTGTCTCGATCTAGATTGAAGATAGTATAATAATGAGTGCCAGTTTGAGGAATCCAATCCGGTTCATCTGATTGAACTAAGTTTAAAGATAGAGAATTTATAGAGAAATTAGACTCCTCAACAGAAATAGATTGATTCAACTGAGCAAAAGCTAGAGACTGAGGAAGAATGATATTTTTTGGAGTGATTTTAGGAGTTGAGACAACAGGTGTTCCTCCTCCGTTCCCATTTGAAGTACCTCCAGGTTTTCCTGCATTAGCATTAATAACATTTTGTAAGAGGTCTGCTTCTTTATTCCGACGTGTTGGATATTTATCTCCAAAATTTTCTAGGTTTTTAACGGCATCGTCCCACCTTTGTTCTGTTACCTGTTTCCAGAAGTTAGGAGTTTTTGTTTTTGCATTTCCATACTGATGTTCTACAGAATAAATAACAGTCTGAGCTTCTGAAGGCAGTTCATTAAAAGGAATTTTTGAATCAGCATTATATTTTTTGATTAAATTATCGGTTACTTTGTTGATAACTACATTGTCTAAACTAGCAACCTCTTCTTTTGAAAGAGTTAGAGGATGATCTTTAAGATAATCGATCGCATCTTGTTTTGTTTTTCCCGTATATGGCTTTAATTTGTCTTTTAATTCTTGTGGAATATTAAGTGCATCAATGCCTGCCTCATTAGTTTGCCCAAGATCAATACCAGTGCCAACTGTAACTCCACTGTTTTCGATGGCTTTTCCATCTTTGTCTTTAGGAACATAACCTTCAGTTTTACCCTTACCCTCTACATCACCAAGAAAATTTCTATCTATTTGAGTATCTTTAGGCTTTTTAGAGCCATCGCCAGAACCACCTCCAGAACCACTTCCATTATTTCCTGGTGGATTGCCTGCTCCCGCAGTAGCACCCGGATTCACGAAATGCCAACCAGGAGCCAAAACTCCCACCCCTTCATCAGACTTAATAACCTTCCCATCCTCACTAACCGTCCCTGTCCCGATCACAATCCACTGACCCGCAACATGATCAAACGACCAGGAGCCACAGGGACAATCATCGCCTGAGTCGCGGCATTCCCCTCACGATCCTGAGCCGAACCTGGCGCAAACATCACCTTAACCTCATCCCATACCGATGGATCAACATTAGGTAACGCCTGCTGTAATAACGCTTTAGACGCATCCCCAAAACCTACATCTGTATTTTCCGTTGTAGATAAAGCCTTAACATCACTCGCAAACATCGGCGGCAAATAAATATTAAACGGCACCCCATCCATGAATAACTGAGTGGATTGGCCAGGCACACTATGGAACGCCTTACCTAAACTCGCATATTGCGTTCCTGCCGGCGCATTGGCCGCCTTAGAACCATCAATGTAAACAAAAAACTCTGGTGCAGGCACATCTTTAAGGATAAAATAGCCATTCGCATCCGTCACCGCCTTCACATCGGGCAAGAAATCTAAGCGAATTTCTACCCCTTGTAACGGCTTATTCGTGCCATCAGGATTTTTATTGTAGGAATCATAGAACCTCGCGGTAAGTGGGAAACTCAGACACTTTAGTGCTGAGAGGAAAACGGCACGAGCGGTTTTAACCGCTGTGGTATTTTCTACTCTAGCTTGTATTCTCTGATCAATCTTTGCGTAGCCGATGACTGAGACACTCCCCAGTTTGCGGCAATTCTTTCTAACTTTGCCTTATCTTCGTCAGACAAATAAATAACAGTTCCTTTTTTTCTAGACATACACTCAATCTGCTATTAATATGATATGATTATATTGTCACAGCATTGGCGGTCGAAACAATGTCTAAACTCAATGTCTAAACTCAAAAAGTCAATGGGAGTACAGCAGATTTTGTTGTCTCCCGATCATGAAACAAAAGCGGTATTAGATTATCTCTGTCAGCAGTCAGGGAAGTTGTACAACAGCGGTATTTATTTCGCTAGACAAACTTTTTTTAAAACTGGAAAGTTGTTAACAGGTAAATTTGATTTAGCTTACGAACCTTCAGTTTCTAAAACTATGGTTGCGAAATCTTTGCCTTCTACACCCGCACAACAAACTTTATTGTCTGTAATTGAGGCATTTAAATCATTTAAAGAATTGCGTTCTTTGTTTCTTAAAGGACAATTACACTTTCAACCCAAAGTACCCGGATATCTAACAAGTTCTAAACTTTTTAAAGTCGCCTATCCTAATAGCGGTGGACAAAAACCAACTCTAGTTAATGGACAACTTAGATTTTCGTTGGGACTAACAGTTAAAAGATGGGTTGGAATTTCTGAATTTTTTCTACCAATGCCGTCAAATTTAAACATAGCCAATGTTAAAGAGTTTACTATCATACCTAAAAATGGTGCTTTTTATTTAGAGATGTCTTACGAAGTTGAGAAACAACAGCATGATTTAGACATTAATCAAGCTCTGTCTATTGACTTGGGAACGGCTGATAATTTAGCGGCTTGTGTTGATACATTGGGTAATTCCCTATTGATTGATGCCCGGTCAATGAAAGCCATGAATCAGCTTTGGAACAAGAAAATATCAACAAGAAAAGAGGGGAAATCAGAAGCTTATTGGGATGCTTGGTTAGACCGTGTAACCCGTAAACGTAACCATCAAATGCGTGATGGTATTAATAAAGCAGCGAAACTAATTATTGACCATTGCTTAAAATATGGCATTGGCACATTAGTAATTGGTTGGAACGAAGGCTTTAAATCTAATGCCACCATGGGTAGAATCAATAACCAAAAGTTCGTTCAAATGCCTTTGGGTAAACTCAAAGATAGGTTGAAACAACTTTGTGATTTGCACGGTATTAGATTTCAAGAAACTGAAGAAGCATATACGTCAAAAGCTAGTTTTCTAGATGGAGACTCCCTACCCAAGTATGGCGAAAAGCCAGAAGGGTGGAAAGCATCAGGAAAGCGTCTTAAACGTGGCTTATATCAGTCAATTAATGGCTCAATAGTTAACGCCGATTTAAACGGCAGTGCGAATATTTTAAAAAAAGTAGCCAGCAATCTAAGCTTAGACTTAGGCTTACTGGGTAGACGCAGAAACATTGCCCTTGCTATCCGTTGCCTCTAAACCAAGAGTATGTCCCCCTTGACCTAAATCCGTATTCCCATTAATTTCCTTCAGCTTGGCACTATCTAAACTGAAAGCTCCATTTTGCAGAATTCCCGACACATCCACAAAAGATCGATTATCCAACTTAGCACGGAAAAACGCGATCGCATTTTCATCCGTAACTGTGCCAGAAATAGCAGGATTATTCGTAATCTTGTCGCTATTACTGCTACCCGTATCATTAGTTAAACTTGCCTGAATAACAGGAGCCTGAACATCCTTCGTTAACAAGTTTTGCAAGACATAATCACCCACCGACTTACCAGTAGCTAATCCATCCACATTGTCTGCATTGAAATGAATCCCACCATAAATCCGACTAATTCCCGCTTCATTTGCTGCCGCATTAAAATTAGTGAAGGTGCGATTAATACCAGGAGTTCCCAGAGAATTTACACTAAAACTGACATTATCGCCCAAAATTGTCGTTAATACCGTTGCCGCAGCCCCACTAAAGGTACTATGTCCAGAAATATAGCTGGGGAATGGTGGTGTGGTAATTAGCGGTTTCCAATTCGGGTCAGCAGTGGTGTTAGGATTACCATCTGTATCAGCTTTTTGAATTGCGGTAATGGGTCGCCAAGAATTGTAAGTATATTTTGCATCCCAAGCAGCAATACCTGCATCTGCGAGAGAAATATCCAGTAAGGCAAATAAACGGGCATTATCTATTAAAGAATTACCCTTAGTTGCAGCGGCATTTTGGGCTATTTGATTCCAGTGTCCAGCAGGTGTAAATGTACCTGAACCATCTGCCCAGAATTTGGCAACTTCTGTTTGGTCAGCAGTGCGGGTGGTACTATTAATACTGCCTAAATCCTTAACCTGATTGAACTCTGTAGTATATTTATCACTCGTTAAAGCGGGTTCACCAGCAGGACGGAATTGAGAACCACTGGTTAATCCGAATGGTGTCACCTGTCCCCATTGTGGTAACAAGGCTGAAGCATTAGCTGGTGGTGTTGGTTGCCAATCACCAGGGTTAGTTCCAGGTGTATAATTTACAGTTGTATTTGCCCCATCTGTACTCCGTAAGGTGAGGATGTCATTAGCAACAGTTTGACCAAAGGTTACTCCCGTATTTTCGGCTTCACCGTCAGTAATTTTAGCTAGGAAGGCTGTTAAAGCAGTATCAAAGAATGTTTTTTGGTTGGGATAGAGATTGACGAGAACGGTATAAGCGGCTGAGGCGGCGGCGGCTGAGGCTGATACAATTTTCGGGGCTGTACCTGTGAAATGATAGTTTTTATAAGTTCCAGTAATACTGTTTATAGCATCAAAGACGGCGGTTTGAGCGATCGCCATATTCCGAGAAGCAACTGGTGGCGTTGTTTTATCTGTGTAAATAGCATTTAACAGGGTAGCGTTCCAATCTAAAACCACATCGCTATTATCTTGAGAAACTCGTTTGATAATGGTGGTAAATGTGCTGGTGTTTCCAGCTATGTCTTTAGCATTGACATTCAAGGGATTATCACCTAACGTCAAAGGTACATCAATCAACTTAAATTTACCCGCACCATCAGCAGTAGTTGAGATTTGCGTCCCTTGTAATGTTACAGTGGCATTTGCTTCTGTTTGTCCTATAAGATTGACTTTTTCAAAAGTTGTCTGAGAATCACCAATAGGGGCAGAATCAAATAGAGTATCCAGGATGAATCCCGGTTTTTGGGGTGGTGTATTATCTAAAATTATCTCCACAGGTTGAGTTGTTTCTTTACTATTTCCAGCTAAATCAACCGCTTTAATAATTAGGTTTTGTTGTCCAGATACACCTGTTAAATTCAATTCAACATCAAATGCACCTTGAGCATTTACTGGTACATTAATTTCACTACCATTACCAAAACGATAACTTAATTTATCTATTGTTGAACCTGTACCATTTACAGTACCTTGCAATCTTGCACCTGGATTCAATATTGCATTAGTTTGAGGATTGGTAATATTAATTTGTGGTAAGGCTGAATCAATGGTAAATTCTGTATTACTCGCATCACTCTGATTACCACTAATATCGGTGGCTGTGATAGTTAATTTTTTCAAACCATCAGTAACTTGAGATGTGGTAATTTCCCAAAAACCATTAACAACTGTTGTCTGTCCTAATTTATTTTGTCCATCAAATAGTTCTATTAATGCACCATTTTCTCCGTTACCTGTAATAGTTGGTGTATTTTGATTTGTGACTCTATCACCATCATTTTTCAAACCTACTTCTGTCGGTATTCCTGGTTTAGTTGTATCCAAGGTGAATTTAACTAAAAATTCAGAAATATTACCAAATTTATCTTCAGCACGTAAATTTAATTGATAGTTTCCGTCTGCGATTTGACCACCTTTAATTTGAGCTAATTTCTCCTTATTTAAAACAAAGCCGCCATTGGCTTTTAACTCAGATAAAATATCAACGAAATTACTACCATCACTGAATTTAGCCTGTAATTTGCTAATATTATCAGCATTGTTGACAGAACCGGAAATTTCTGAATTATTAGTAATCCCATCTAAGTTACTAATTCCTGTATCTTGAGATAATTTGGCTGTTAAATTTATATTATTGTCTTGGGAAGCAAAAGTAATAAGTTCTTTAGCTAATGGAACATTCCGCCAATCTTTACCTGGTGCAAATAATCCTCCTATATCTGTTAATGTTCCCGTTGCACCTTTGATTTTAAAGATAATATCGTTGTAATCTGCATCTGTATTTTGGTCATTTCTAATATCTTCCCAACCAAAAGTACCTGGCACTAATTGTCCTATTTGTGTGGCATTATTGGGATTAGCAGCAGCAATAGAAAATAAGGGACGTTGATTATTACCTGCGTTGGGATTATCAAATACTTGTTGAACAGTTCCTTGGGGAACTAACATAAATGCAATTTTACCTCCAGGGGTAAAACTGAAGGTTTTTAAACCAGAATAATTTCCATCATTTTTATTACTTTCTCCTAGTTCTCCAACAAATTTTGCTCCTTCATTAATATCAACAATTACTGTATAACCTAATGTTGAATTACTCAAAGCTCGACGAGCTGCTTCTTTGATATAATCCACTGAACCAGGTGTTAAATTATCCATATTTTGAAGGCTAAAAATAGCCATTTCGTTATCGTAACTACCGGAATCAGCTAAGAAGTCAATAGAGATTTTCCCTGTATTATCAACCGAAAATACTCCTGGAGTATCCGCGTGTTCTACAGCGATATTTTGCTCGTTAATGTTTAAAATCCCATGATCATTTTCTGCTTTTAATGCTATTAGTTCTCCTGCTGCTAAAGGTTGATTTTGGACGAGTTTGGCGAAAATCGCTCCTTCATCTCCGGGAGCATCTTGAATATTTATTTGCGAATCTAGATAATGTCCCATTTCTTCTAAGAGGACATTGACAACTTGAGTAGGATTAGATTGTTGTGGGTTAAGTAAATCTTGAGAAATATAAATAGTATGATTGCCAAAAGCTCCATCAGCTTTTAATTGAGATTGAGGGATAATTTGAATATCGGGAATTCCTTGACCATTGGCTAAATTGTCAACTATTTGATGTGCCAATTCAACATTGCAACCATAGCCAAAAGCTAATTCTATATTATTAGAGAAATTAGAAGAAGTTGAAAATTTTTGTAGTGCTATTTGTGTAATTGGGAGAATTTCTTGATTCAGATATTGTGTTGGTGTAATAGTAGCAAGGGAATCAAATTCTGAATGAATGAATGAATGAATGAATGGGAATTTTTATCTAGCGGGTTGATGGGTAAAAAGTCGTTACTCAATATACTAGAAGTGACAAGTGGTGAATTGGAGTCGTCACGAACATTAGATATATCCATAGATGCTCAACTTTTGGTTGTATATTTGTCCAGAGTGTGTAAATTTGCTACTAAACCGCAACGGCTCTACTGGAATATACCCTGAACAGTATGGTATAAACAAGATGTTTTTTGTAAAGACTTATGTATTTTTGTATTAAAAAATTAACTAATTTGACAATTTACGCAACTGGCACATTGGTAAGGTGCGTCAGATATCAACAATCTGTTTATCTGCGGTCAATTACCCTGAAAATATTATTCTACGCAGCTTCATCTTAATGCTGATTAAAAGCATGATTTTACTGCACGCAGAGGCGCAGAGGCACAGAGAGTAAGAGTTGAAAATTACGGTTTTAGTAACAGATAAAATAATTGTCCATTACTGACTGTTACCCCAGCCCTTTCTCCTGCGGCTTCACCTGTTCCTAGAAAGTAATCTACCCTCCCTGCGCCCTTAATTGCGCCACCTGTATCTTGATCTAAAACGTAACGACTTACCAGCCGATTTTCGATTTTATTACTCTTATTAATATAGGGAAAAGGAGCGCGAATTAATGCTAAAGCACCGGGAGGCATGAGAGATTTATCTGTAGCAATAGAACGCTCTGGAGTTAGTGGTACACTAATAGAACCTTGGGCTGGTTTTCCGTAGGTTTCCTGAAAAAATACGAAACTCTGATCACGAGGAATATAAATATTTAAATCCTGGGGATGTTTGCGGAAATAGTCGAGGATAATGGGCATATTTAACCCTTCTAAGGGAAATTTACCATCATCAACTAATGATCTGCCTAAACTTCGATAATTATAAGCTGTATTACTTGCATAACCGATAGTTGTCTGAGTTCCATCTGTTAATTTGAGTTTGGCTGAACCTTGAATTTGAATCATATAAGGTTCAAGACGATCTTTAAACCAAAATAACTCCAATCCTTTTAATTTTCCTTTGCTACCTTGTAAACCATCTACACCTTCTAATTCTGATCTGCTAGGATGGGGTTTAGCCCAAGATTCTAAGTCAGCAGGAGAACGATAAGCTGGATAGCGAAACTCTTTTGTTGGTTGACGACTGGCTAAATACAAAGGTTCATAATAAGCGGTAAATAAAACTGTTCCTTTATTATCTCTGCCTACAGATTGATAAAAAACAAACTCTTTTTCGATAGCTGCTTGGAGTGCTTGAGGCGATTTTGTGGAAATCAATAATTGCCGAAATCTTTGCAGACTATTATAAACTCTTTCTCTGGTAATTTCTGATTTTTGATAAGCCGTAATTGCCTGTTCTGTTTGCAAATATTGAAGACTGTAATCTATAGATTGTAATAATGCTTTTTTATTAGCAATTTTGTCATTCTTCTCATCATAAATTGCCTGATCTAAACAAGAAATATCCTCTTGACAACAGGTAACTGGGACTCTGGGAATAAGTACAGGTAATTTCTTTTTTGTTGGATTTACTAACGCTGGTAAATTCCATTTTCCTAACCGACATTCTGGGGGACTAAGTTCTTGATTGGGGAGTGGTTGTATGCCCACAATCAAACTGGCCATAAATATAGGTGGCTCTACCGCTCCCTTTATGATATTTTCGGTAAAATATCCCTGAAACCCCTACACCGATGCTTATTAATTTAGATTAAACCCATGTACACCAATGGTTTTGGATATATTAAAAGGATGTTTGATCATAAGGGGAACGGTAGAACCATATAGGTAAGCTAATAGTAATGTTAGCAAAATCCTGGTTATTCATTCATGTTATGGTAGGTAGCAACGGCAGAAGGTGAAATCCGATTTAAATAGCGGAAAATCCAATATTTAAAAATCGTATCTAAAATTACGGGAAATGTGGCAATAAATAAGAAAATAAAATCTCGATTGGCTGCTAATCCCCAATGTCGTGATATTCCTTCTAAGAGAACTTCCCAACCGTGAGGAGAGTGAAAGCCGACAAAAACATCGGTAAATAAAATGATAATAAATGCTTTAGCACTATCGCTTAAACCATAGACTACATTATCAAAGAAATCTTTTAATACAGCGATATCAGATTTGCTAACAAGTAATAAGATAGTGAAAGTAATTACCGCGAAAATATCAGCAAATACATTCTTAATGGCATTATCACTTTCTTTGCGAAATTCTTTTTTTACTTCCTCTGCTTTCTCCTTCATTTTTGTTTCTAATTCTTCAGCCCCAAGCGCAGGTGCATTACTAATTAAGGCTTCAAATTTGATTCTTTCTTCAAACCTTTGTAATGCTAATAATCCTTCTTCTTCCATTTCTCCATTTAAGAAAACTTCTACTGTTTTCTCATTTCGGAAATGTTCTACCAATGGACCAACAATTAAAGCTTTGGATAATTGATGAGTCAGAAGAGGAACGATAATAAGTAAAAGGATAAACCGAATTGAGATAATACTTCTTTGTTGGGCTTTACGAAAATTTTTAACTACATTTTGTTCAGATTCTGGATCTAATTCTACTTGTAGCCGCGTGATTGTACTTAAAATTGAACGAGGTAAAATACCTGTAGTATTGGCTTTTCCTCTAGATATATTTTGGGTAACTTTCCGTGATGTTTTTGGTGTAAATTGTGGAGAACTAACTAAATCTGTGGAAGGTTCAACAGGTTGAGAATTGACATTTGTATAATTTGCATCTATATCATTATTAGTGTATTTAGATGTAATTTGATCAATGAATTCTAGTTTCTCTAAAATTGATGCTGGGCTAGAATATTCTATCCCCACTTTCATAGCAGCTTTTTGTTTAGATTCATTCGCAAACCACCGACTGGCTTTGAATTCCGTCAGCCGCATTTGGACAGTTTTTAATAACTTTTGCAAATCTCCTTGAAAATAATCCATGACGCTGGTGCTGTGCATGGTAAATTCGGAGTCTATTTTGTTACCATTGAAGTGTTTATCTTCAATTTCCTTAATTTGTATAGCCGCTTGATAAGCTGTATCTAAAGAACGTTCTGGTGTCAGTAGATACCATCTGTAAGCAGCTAGTAAAAATGGGTATATTTTTTGGCTAAACACGGTATTTTTCATCAAGACAATTATTTGGCATTATTCACTAAATTCTTAAACTTAAGTTAACGCAAAAAGCCGCTGAGATTCTTAGGAGATTTTCACTCGTAAAGGCTGTGCCAAACAGCCACTAGACACTCCGCTTAAAGCATTGTGCTTACTTTTTTTGAGAATATTGGCTGCACCATTGCAGTCTGCGTTCACTAAAATACCAAATTGAGTACGATACAGACCCCGCTTAATTCGCTTGCCAGAGAATTCGTGCTTTTTGGGATTGTCGGCATTAAAAACAGGAATATTATCATTGTCTAAAAAACTAGCCTTACTAGTATAGGACTCTTCCTGTTCTACATACTTGATTCCGTATCTCTCACAGAGAGCTTTCAGTTTAAATCTAAAACTACTGTGGGGAATCTGTATGAAGTTCTGATGATTACGGGAACCAATATTGATGGATTGCTTCATCTCAATATTGAATCCAATTACCAGCTTATCAATGCGATGCTCAATGCAATGGTTGATAACGTACCTAGCAGCTTTATTTAAATAATCTCGAACTTTGGCATTGCGATTAACAGCTAGTCTAGCTTGACGCTCTGTAGTTCCCTTGATTTTCTGCAAATCTTTAATAGATTGCAGTCTAGCATTTTCCTTATTGAACCATTGGTTGAAGGATTTAAGTGGTTTGCCATCCAAAATAAAGGATGCCCCATTGGTGTCAATGCAAGTCGCTAGATTATCAAGTCCCAAGTC
Organism: Anabaena sp. AL09; assembly: GCF_001672255.1. Lineage (NCBI taxonomy): Bacteria > Bacillati > Cyanobacteriota > Cyanophyceae > Nostocales > Nostocaceae > Anabaena > Anabaena sp. AL09. Next base: position 25,164 of record NZ_LJOQ01000034.1, on the reverse strand, counting down.
AATGCCAATAGCACTTTCGGCTTTAGTCTCAATCGGTGTTTCTTCAGCTTCAGAGATGAATTCAACCTCAAAAAAACGCCCATTATATTTTGGGAGGATGCGAACTTCTTTAAGAGTCTCTTGGTTTAATCTATTAGGAAATGGTATCCAGATTTCACCATATTGAGCCTTGAAAGCGGTAGACATAGGAATCCGAAATTTCCCATCTTTGACTTTGACTCTGGGCATGATCAAAGGGAAATATCCCTCCTTGGGCAGATAATGAGGTAGTCTTACTTTACTACTGTAAGATCCAGATTTAACTGAGGTAATCAATCCGTAGAAACTGCGAAAAGTTCTATCAACTACCTTCAGTGTTTGTTGAGCAATATCGGTGTTAAGCATCCGATAGTTCTCATTTCCTTTACAATAGTGATAGTTGGACTCATATTTTAAATGTTTCCGCTCTTGAAAGTAATACTGCCTAACTGTGTAAAGTCCTACATTGTAGAGATTCTTACTCAGTCTACAGAGTTCTTTCAGGGCTGTAAATTTATTAGCTTTGAGTCCCCGTATTTGATTCTTTTGAGTCAGATACATTTTAGTTTCGCTGTAACTCAAGTTATCCTAGCGAAAGATATAGAGGTTGTCAAGATGTCCGAAAGACCACAGCGGTTAAAACCGCTCGTGCCGCTTCCCTCTCAGGTCTAAAGACACGCTCGTTTCCCGCTTACTACAAGGTCTTATGATTTCTGATTCCCTTTGGATTTTTGGTACTAGTCGTAGTGGTAAAACTACTCGCTTGGTAAACCAGTTTAGTGCTTGGTTGCAAATTGATAGTCCAGTACCTGATTTATTTTATAATAAAAATATTCACAATTCCCAACCTCAACCTATAGATTCAAAGGTGAATTTACACCAAAAAGAACTAAATATTTTATTGTTAGCTGCTAATGATGATAACCGCAGGGAATTAGCTGATAGAGTTACCACTTTAACATTAGGAAAATATCCTATTCGTGTTAAAACAGCTTTGGGTTTTTTCCAAGATGAGGTAATTTTATTTTGGCCGTTACTAATTGATTCGTTGTCAATTAAAGCTCAATTTCCCGTCAGATTACGCCCAGAAACGGAACAAGAATTGGCGACAAAACTCTGGAGTTGTCAGTTAAATTCAGAGGTTTTGCGGCGTGTAGGGATGAATGAAAATCGTTTGGTCAGACGTATCCTGGATTTATGGCAATTAGCAGCTTATAGCGGTGTACCCTGTGAAGACATTCCTAAAATATTGCACAGTGGTTTAGAAGATAATTCTATCAATTTAGAACCACAGTTTTTGGGTTCTTTACTACTAAATTGGCGAAATTGGTGTTTAGAACGGGGTTTATTGAGTTATGCGCTAATTACTGAACTGTATCACCACGAATTATTAACTAATAGTAGCTATCAGGAACATCTAAAACAACGCTATCAGGGCATCATAGCAGATGATGTAGATGATTATCCGGCGATCGCTGGCAACTTATTTGAATTTTTATTAGATGCTGGGGCTGTGGGTGCGTTTAGCTACAATTCCCATGGGAAGGTACGCTGGGGTTTAGGTGCAGATCCTGAGTATTTAGCCAGATTATCTGCACGTTGTCAAGTAGAAAATTTAACTAACCCACCTTTGGATAGTTTGGGTTATTCTCTCACCAGTCAAATGGTAGAATTGGTAACACAGCCGATGACGATGTTGAGTTTACCCAGTTATGTCCAGCCGATTCAAACCACTTCCCGCGCCCAGCTATTACGCCAAACAGCCGAGATGATTATTGATGGGGTTAAATCCGGGGAAGTAGCGGCGGATGAGGTAGCAATTATTGCACCTGGTTTAGATGCGATCGCTCGTTATACCTTGGTAGAAATATTAACTAAACAAAATATCGAAGTTGCATCTCTCAACGAACAACGCCCTTTAATCAGTTCCTCGGTAGTCAGAGCATTACTTACCCTCATGGCTCTAGTTTACCCCGGTTTAGGACGGTTAGTAGATAGGGATGCGGTGGCGGAAATGTTGGTGGTTTTGAGTCAATATCAAACTCAAAATGGAGAGGAAAAAGAATTCCATCATTCTAAAATAGATCCAGTGCGGGCTGGGTTAATCGCCGATGCTTGTTTTGTTCCCCACCCCGACACACCCAATTTGTTACCCGTGAAAACCTTTGAACGCTGGGATAGAATTGGCTATATTGCTACTCAGTCCTATGAAGAAATATTACAATGGATTCAAGCACAACGGGAGCAATATCACCAGCGCCTTCTCCTCACACCTATTTTTTTCTTATACCAAGCTATTCAAGACTTTGTGTGTAATGATAAAAACCCCTCATATCAAGAATTAGCAGTATTAAGAGAATTACTAGAAACAGCCCAACATTATTGGGAAATAGACACCCGCTTAAAACAAACTGATCCTCTATTTCTTTCGCTGCATACACCAGAAACTCTCAGCATTACCATTATTGATAGCGATAGCGTGGCGATAGCCATATTTATTCAACTGCTGCGACGGGGGACAATTACTGCAAATCCCTATCCTATCCGTCCCATTGGTAGCAGTAGAAAAGCTGTAACTTTAGCAACTATATTTCAATACCGAGCGAGTCGCAAAAATCACCGTTGGCATTTTTGGTTAGATATTGGTTCACCGCTATGGGCTAAAGGTGGTGCGGCGACTTTATTTGGTGCTACTTTATTTTTACAGGATAGGTTAGGACAACCTTGGACAGCAGCAGATGAAGAATTAGCCGAAGAAGAAAGATTACAAAGAATTGTCGCTGATTTGCTGGCGCGGGTGTCTGATAAATTGTATTTGTGTCACAGTGATTTGGCTGTCAATGGACAGGAACAAATTGGCCCTTTATTACCTTTAGTTCATGCTTGTGAAGTGGTGTAAATAATTGGCAATTTCCATAACTATAAATAAAACCTCTATGGAATTATAGAGGCTTTCTATTTAAAATCTATTTACCGACTCTGGGCTTTTCATTGCTTTTTTAGCAATCCCCATTTCCACCATTCCCACCTCCATTAGAAGAGCTAAGATCAGTAGGAATTATCTTAGTTCCTGATTGATTTAAACTGAATGTACCGGAAGGATCTGCTTTGAATACTGCGGGGCTAATTCCGGAACTTCCTGCTGAAGAATTATACAAAAGAAACTCTCCCGGATAAGTGCCGCTTTCTCCCGGTTTTAAAGTTTGTTGTTGTAGGGGTGACTTCTCCCCAAAATTATAAAAAATCCTCGGTGCTTCTGTATTATTTTTAAGTGTAAATCCTCCAACAATATTAGAAGCTTGTTCCGAACTTAATTCCGATAAACAATTTTCATCAAAAGCGTTTAAAGAAGTATCTTTTTTTGTCTGGGAAGTCGTCAAATTTGCTTGCAACATAATCTTATATCTCCAAAATAAAATAGTTGGAATTAACCTGCTATAAACAGATTATGCTTTAATCAAAGTAATTTAATTAATCCTGAGTTAGATATTTTAAATTAACCCTAAGATAGATGACTGACATTAATATGATGAGAGATATTCAGTTTCCTGACCTAGAACAATTGCTTTTCAAGATAGGTTTTAAGAAAGTACCAACCACAGGCTCTCAACCTTATTATTAAGATATAAGGATTTAAAATCATCCCCTACTGAAAAACTTGAAATTCAAACTATGAAAATAAAAGTCATTATTCACAAATAAGAAACTCAAATTCTTCTTTTTGGTTATTTATATTTTTTGGTATTTTGATTTCATTCAGACTCATCTTCTCATTTTTTCTTCTGAATTTATTGTCAATACCTTATTAACAGGATTTAGAGGGTGTTTGAAAAGTTATGGTTGATGTATCAAATATTTTTTACCCCACCCGGATTTTTATTGTTTCCCCCCTTTACAAGGGGAAAGGGGGGTAGCAATGTGATGAAAATTACGGAATACCACTTTTCAAACATCCTCTTACGCAACTTTATATTTAAGCTATTATGTTACTTATTACACTTGTGTCTGTACTAGAAAATGAAGTGCGGAATGTGGGTAGTAAGAAAATAGGGAACAAAAAAATTCTCGGCTTTTTTTGACAAGACAGTGGAGAGTTTTACCGTATGCTATATTACTAGGGAAATAATCGGAGTGTGGTGGTGAATATGACAGATGATTACACAATTCAATTTACTTTTGCTGTTGATGACCCAGAATTAGATGATGACAGACGGCTAAAAATAGCAAGTAAGTTGCTGCGGGAATTACGAGATTCCGACGAAGTGGAAAAAGCAGACCGTGCTGAAGATCTTAACCCAGAAGCAGGAAGTAAGCCAGGTTTTGCAACTTTGATCGGAGTGCTGACAGCGCAAGTCAGTATAAAAAATATTAAAACATTTTTAGCCTTTTTGGGCGATCGCTTGGGAGACAAACCCATCGAACTGACTGTCAAAGTCGGTGATAAAGAAGTCAGTATCAAAGCCAAAAGCCGCCAAGAACTGCTAGAAAGCGAAAAAATAGCAAAAGACCTATTAGCCGCAATGGGTGGTGACAATGGCTAAAAAAATGGCTCTACTGATTGGAGTCAGTGAATATGGTGCAGGTATCCCACCCCTATTATCTGCACTCAATGATGTCGAGGCTATGGAACGAGTTTTGCAAAATCCCAACTTGGGAAATTTTGCACAGGTAAAACGGCTGCTGAATCCTGATTCAGTAGCTATGAGAATAGCAATTCAAGAGCTGTTTAAGAATGCAGGTAAGGAGGATTTATTATTATTCTTTTTTTCTGGACATGGGATTACTAATGATGACAATCATCTCTATTTAGCAACTCGCGACACAGCAAAAGATAACTTTGAAGCCACTGCTGTAGATGCAAATTTTATTCAAACACAATCAAAAAGTTGTTATTCCAAACGACAAGTTTTAATTTTAGATGCTTGTTATAGTGGTGCTTTTGCTAATGGTTGGCACACAAAAAGTATTGGAGTAGATATCAAAAAGCAATTAGGTGCGGAAGGTCGAGTTGTGCTGACATCTTCTGGTGCAACTCAAACTTCCTTTGCACAAGAAGGTGCAACACTTTCCCTCTATACTCAATATTTAGTTGAGGGAATTGAGACAGGTGCAGCAGATACAGATAACGATGGCAATATTCATGTCCAGGAACTACACACTTACGCTAAAGCCAAAGTCCAAGCAGTGAAGCCTAACATGACACCAGATATCATTCTGGACAAGGAAGGATACAATATTTTATTGGCTTATGCTCCCAAAAATCCAGAAGCAGAGTATCGCAAATTGGTTGAACAATATGCTCCAAATGGTGAACTAAATGAATTGGCTTTTTTAGTCTTAAAGCCAAAACGGAAAATTCTGGGAATCACAGATACAAAAGCCGAAGAAATAGAAACAGAATTTCTCGAACCTTTTCGTAGACGGTTAGCAAATTTGCAAATTTACAAACAAGCTTTTGCTAAAGCTGTTGAGCAAAAATATCCTCTGGATGAACATATTTTGAAGATATTAAAAGATTATCAGCAATATATTTTAGGTTTGAGAGATGAGGATGTGGCATCAATTGAGTTAGAAATTACATCTGTTAAAGAAGTAGAATATCAAAAACAACTTCAAATACAAAGGCAGCAAGAAGAGGAAGCATTGCAACTTCAGCAACAGGCAAAAGCATTATCACAATTACGATTGCAGCAAGAAGCAGAAAGATTGCAACGCCAACGAGAGGCAGAAGCAGCCGAACAACTAAGATTGCAGCAAGAAGCAGAAATATTGCAACGTCAGCGAGAAGCAGAAGCAGAAAAAAATAAATCTGGTTATCAGTTAAAGACTTTCCAGTTTGAAACTGCTCAGATAAATAAGAATGGTACAGGAATTAAACGTATTACCAAAAATGCCGAGTATTTTACCCAAGACTTAGGAAATGGTGTATTTCTGGAAATGGTACATATTCCTGGAGGAACTTTTTTAATGGGTTCTCCAGAAAGTGACGAAAGCCCAATTTCTTCAGAAAGTCCACAGCATCAAGTTACCGTTCCTTCGTTTTTCATGGGTAAATATCCAGTCACTCAAAAACAATGGCGACTTGTAGCTGCTTTACCCAAGGTTAAGATTGATTTAGAATCTGATCCATCGAGGTTTAAAGGTGATAATCTGCCAGTTGAGTGTGTATCGTGGAATCATACTCAAGAATTTTGCGCCAGACTCTCCCTCAAGACAAATCAAACCTATCGCTTACCTAGTGAAGCCGAATGGGAATATGCTTGTCGTGGGGGAACTACTACACCATTTTATTTTGGGGAAACAATTTCCACAGAATTGGCAAATTATCATGGTAACTACACCTATGGTGGTGGTGCAAAAGGAGAATATCGAGGAAAAACCACAGAGGTAGGAAAATTTCCTGCAAACCCTTGCGGTTTATATGATATGTGTGGTAATGTATGGGAATGGTGTCAGGATGAGTGGCACGGAAATTATATAAACGCTCCTACTGATGGTAGTGCGTGGTCAAATGGTAGCAATAATTACATGAGCCTGCGGGGCGGGTCTTGGGTCTACGTTCCTCATTTCTGCCGTTCCGCGTCTCGTAATTACGTCAATTGGGTCGAGCGCGGCTTCATCTACGACCATGTTGGTTTTCGTGTTGTCTGCGTTGTTGGGAGAATTCTTCAGTAGCCCTTTATACTTTTCCCCTCTTGCGCTTTGCGCTCTTTATTTTTCACTTCCCTAGCGTAACGGAGTGGAGCGATAAAAAATATTTTTTTAGATTTTCGGATGCTTGATGAGTGCTTCGTCCATAGTACAGAAAACTTTAGATTTAGTCAAGTAGATAATAGCATAGAATAGATCCCCGACTTCTTAAAGAAGTCGGGGATCTGGCAACATCTAAGATATCTTTAAAGTAAACACGAAAATGACACGCTTTATACATGACCAATTCGCAAAAGATTATTTAGAAGAATTACTCAAACCTTATGGAGAAGTTCAAGCAGCCAGTCAAGTAGCTGGAGAAATCCGAGAAATAGACGTATTATTTACACCATTTCCCCATCAAACAACCAACGTAGAACTATTAGGATTATTAGGCAAATTAGCCACAACACCAGCCATATTCGAGCCATTTCGTAACCCAGCATCAACAGAAGAAATTTGTGATTGTCTGTTAAAATCATTAGAAGTCAGAGGTGCATTGCGAAGAGCAGCCAAACGCGAACAAACCACCAGCGCAAAAATTGAGATTCCTAAATTGTGGATTCTCACACCCACAGCCTCAAGAAACATCATATCAGGATTTAGCGGCACAACACAAACAGATTCCTTACCCGGAATATACTATTTAGCAAAATCATTACACGCCGCAATTGTTGTTATTCATCAATTACCACAAACTCAAGAAACACTGTGGTTAAGACTTTTAGGTAGAGGTACAGTCCAAAAACGAGCAATTGATGAATTAGCTGCGTTACCATTAAATCAACCTTACGTCAAAATCACCTTAGAACTACTCTACAACCTCCAGAAAAACTTAAAAATCAATCAAAGTTCACAAACAGAAGATCAGGAGTTGATTATGCGATTAGCACCACTTTACCAACAAGATAGAGAACTAGCTAAACAAGAAGGAGAACAACGTCTAATTATCCGTCTCTTAAATCGCCGAATTGGAGAAATTGATTCATCATTAATTCAAAAAGTCCAAGAATTACCAGTTGAAAAACTGGAAGAATTAGGAGAGGCTTTATTAGATTTTACTTCAGTTACAGATTTAGAAACCTGGCTAGAACATAATTTCATTAATTAGCTGCTGCATTGTATCTTAATGTTCGCTAATCTTTTGATTACAACAGTTAGAACATTGCTAAATCGTGGACGAACTTCGCTGAAATTAATTCTAAAAACTCTTACCTTTGCGTCTTTGCGCCTTTGCGTGAGAAAAAAATATATCTAGATTATGCCACAATAGCGAAACTAGATAAAAGCATTAGGAGTTTTAATTGTGGAGTCCCCCCAAAAACCGTCATACCAACCAGCCGCAATAGAGGAAAAATGGCAACAAACATGGTTAGAACTTGGCTTAGATAAAACCCCTCAAGATACAAACAAGCCCAAATTCTACGCGCTTTCCATGTTCCCCTACCCCTCCGGTAGCTTGCACATGGGTCACGTCCGTAACTATACAATTACAGACGTGATTGCTCGCCTCAAACGGATGCAAGGGTATCGAGTATTACATCCAATGGGTTGGGATGCTTTCGGACTACCCGCAGAAAACGCCGCCATTGATAGAGGTGTACCCCCTGCCAAATGGACATATCAAAATATTGCCCAAATGCGGCAACAATTACAACGTCTGGGTTTATCCTTAGATTGGGAAACTGAACTTGCTACCTGTTCCCCCGATTATTACAAATGGACACAATGGATTTTTCTGCAATTTTTACAAGCCGGTTTAGCTTACCAAAGAGAAGCCGCAGTTAATTGGGACCCCATTGACCAAACTGTATTAGCAAACGAACAAGTTGATAACGAAGGACGTTCTTGGCGCAGTGGGGCAATAGTAGAACGTAAATTACTACGTCAATGGTTTTTTAAGATTACCGACTACGCCGAAGAATTATTAAATGACTTAGATAAACTCACAGGTTGGCCGGAACGAGTTAAATTAATGCAAGCCAACTGGATAGGAAAATCCACAGGCGCTTATTTAGAATTTCCTATTGTGGGCTTAGATGAAAAAATCGGCGTTTATACCACCCGTCCCGATACCATTTATGGTGTGAGTTACGTTGTTTTAGCCCCAGAACACCCCTTAACTCAGGTTATTACCACATCAGACCAAAAAGCAGCAGTAGCAGCCTTTATCAAGGAAGTCAGCAACCAAAGCGAGTTAGAACGGACTGCGGAAGATAAACCTAAACGGGGTATTCCTACCGGGGGAAAAGTCGTGAATCCCTTCACTGGGGAAGAAGTACCCCTATGGATTGCAGATTATGTACTCTATGAATATGGTACAGGTGCGGTAATGGGTGTACCGGCACATGATGTCCGAGATTTCAAATTTGCTAAAGAACAAAATTTAGCCATCAAAGTTGTAATTGTCCCGGAAATTGGTGCAGAGGAAACTTTAAAATCAGCTTATACAGAAGCGGGAATTTTAGTTAATTCCGGTGACTTTAATGGCATGAATTCAATAGATGCGAAAAAAGCCATTATCGAATTTGCAGAACAACAAAATTTTGGTAAATTAAGAATACAATATCGCCTCAGAGATTGGTTAATTTCTCGACAACGTTATTGGGGCGCACCTATCCCTGTGATTCACTGTCCTGAATGTGGAATTGTGCCTGTACCTGACAAAGATTTACCTGTACAATTACCGGAAGATATTGAATTAAGTGGTCGTGGTGGTTCACCTTTAGCACAATTAGAAAGTTGGGTAAATGTGCCTTGTCCAACTTGCGGTACTCCTGCGAAACGGGAAACCGATACAATGGATACTTTTATTGATTCTTCTTGGTATTTCTTACGTTATTCTGATGCCAAGAATGAAGAAAAGATTTTTGATTCTGATAAAGTAAATGATTGGATGCCCGTAGATCAATATGTGGGGGGAATTGAACACGCAATTTTACATTTATTGTATTCGCGTTTCTTCACTAAGGTATTAAGAGATAGAGGTTTATTTAACTTTGATGAACCATTTCAAAAGTTGTTAACTCAGGGAATGGTACAGGGTTTAACTTACATGAACCCAAATAAAGGTGGTAAGGATAAATGGATTCCTTCTAATTTAGTTGATGCTAATAATCCTATAGATCCGCAAACTGGCGAACCTTTACAAAAGCTATATGCTACCATGTCCAAATCAAAAGGTAATGGTGTTGCACCGGAAGATGTAATTAATAAATATGGCATTGATACGGCGCGAATGTTCATTTTATTTAAAGCACCTCCTGAAAAAGATTTAGAATGGGATGAGGCTGATGTTGAGGGACAATTCCGCTTTTTAAATCGGGTTTGGCGGTTGGTTACTGATTATGCTGCAAGTCCAAAACAACTGACAACTGACAACGGACAACTGACAAAAGCCGAAAAAGATTTACGTCGCTTCATTCATATTGCTATTCAAGCAATTACGGAAGATGTGGTAGATGAATATCAATTCAATACGGCAATTTCGGAATTAATGAAGTTAAGTAATGCCTTGACTGATGCTGATTGTCATAATTCACCAATTTACGCGGAAGGTATTCAAACTTTGGTGATTATGTTAGCGCCTTTTGCCCCCCATATTGGTGATGAATTATGGCAGTTGTTGGGGAATAAAAACTCTGTGCATACCCAAACTTGGCCAAGTTTTGATCCTGCGGCTTTGATAGCTGATGAAATTACTTTGGTAATTCAAATTATGGGTAAAACTCGCGGTGCTATTCAAGTTCCTTCCCAATCTGATAAAGCGGAGTTGGAGAAGTATGCGCGGGAGTCGGAAGCTGGACAACGTTATCTGGAAGGGAAGGAAGTTAAGAAGGTGATTGTTGTTCCTGGTAAGTTGGTGAATTTCGTTTTGGGTTAGTTTTTGTAGGTTGGGTTAAATGAAATGCAACCCAACTTATGTATTATTATTGGTTGATGTTGGGTTTCCTTGCGTCAACCCAACCTACGGAGTGATTAAACCACGAAGACACGAAGGACACGAAGGAAGAAAGAAGAAGATAAGTAATTTTAGACTGAGAATAGAGTATTATAGGTATAATCCACTCGTAAAGTTAAAACACTATATTGATTTATGCACTTACAAAGAATTCAAGTACCTGATTTTCGGGTTTTAAAAGATGTAGATATTAGTTTTGAGAAGGAATTTACTCCGCGTATTTTTCCCCTTGGTAGTCAAAATGGTGGTGGTAAAAGTACATTATTACAATTGATTTTTGTATTGTTACATTGTGCTGGTAATCCTGATAGAGTGGCGTTTATACAGAATTTACTACATGGTTTTGAGGTGAATGATGAATCTGGAAAGAGGACATTAGCTATCATTGATATTTGGGATAGTAGTAAAACTGTAAAACTTGATTTTTTTGTTTGCAATGAGTCTTTCATTCCAAAAGATAATGAGGTTACGGAAGATAATGAACGTACATTGAGTAGACGTAGTCCACGTGCGAATATTTTGAAAAAGCATAATCTATTGGATATTACTAATTTGAATCCTAGGGACAACAATTCTTTTAACTTTGGAGAAAGATTAGTTTGTCAGACCAATGATACAGATACAGATATAGTTGAAATTGAAACATTTTTAACTGACTTATCAAATAAAATGTTTCTAACTGCTCATATTTCTCAAATATTCCTATTTCTAGAACCAGACAACAGAAAATCACTATTTAAAACTCAAGCTAACAATCAAACTAACTATTACCAACAAATAAAAACAGCTAATTCTAAATTACCTGGATTTTTTACCTATGACTTCCTATCAATAGATATTCTTATTGAAGCATTTAAAAAAGCACGGGATGATGATTTTAAACAAGCTGTCGAAAAAGGGGGAAATTATGGAAATAATTATGTAAAATTATTAGATGAACTCAACAATCTTTTGAGTAACAAAAAAATTAATGTACAACCAGACTTATCTGGAATTAATTTTAAAATTGATGGTGATGATACAGAACTTTACCCAGAAGATTTAAGTCATGGAGAATTAAAAAGATTATGTATATATATGTGGTTAAAACATAATAAGATAGAAGATGCTATTGTATTAATGGATGAATTAGAAATATCATTTCACCCAGATTGGCAATATCAAATAGTTAGAGATTTAGAAGAATGGGGTGCGACTAATCAATATATTCTTGCAACTCATTCCTATGAATTATGTAATGCAGTTACACCTGCTCATGTTAAGGAATTAGACCCAAAATTACAAGCAAGAACAATTCAATAATCAACCTAATCAAGAATATGAGTTTTAATGAGCAGGAACTAAAAGAACATTGTTTAAAGATTATTCAAGATAGCAGAATTAAAAATAAAATTGTCATTCTCTGTGAAGGTCTTATTCCCCCAAAAGTTGAAGGTAGACGCTCACCTCAATTATATAAGCAAATGGAACAAATGCCAGATGCTAATTTTTATAATGCTTGTGTACCAACATGGTGGAAGCAATATAGACCAGTTTTTTTTAATTGTGGAGATAGAAATGATGTTTTAAATACATTTTTTGGGCTTTTAGATTTACATAATGCTGATTATAGTCAATCATTTTTAACTCCTGATAAACTTTTTGCTATTGTAGATTTAGATATTCAACTTGCTGAAATAAAGGAAGATTACAAATTTCAAAATACTGATGATATTTTCTATAGTATTTATGATGAAACAAAGATTAATGAAACTGATCTAAACCATCATCGTATATGGATTACTGGTTTAATTCATAAAGAAGCTTATTTTTTAAAACCTGATATTCAAGAAGTTTTTGATAATCAATATACTATTTCTCCTTTATATAAAGAAAATACTGTTAATTTAGAAAATATTTATTTAGATATGGTTAATGATATGACTAATGATGCAGATTTACAAATTCATTGGTCAAGGGTAATTAAGAGAATCAGTCACCTTTCTAATTTTGATGGTATGGAAATAGATAAATTTCAACATTCTTGGCAAGAAGAGTATGAAAATAATCAAGATTTACATTATAAAAATAAGTTAATAAATGCGGTATTAATGCTGGTTAAATCTAAAGAATATTGGAAGCAAATTTTACCTGATGATAATTGGCCTCATTCAAAATCCAAATTTAGAGAACAATTATCTTTAGAAATTGGTAAATTTTATTCCAAACAAGATTGTATTGTTGAAAATCATATTCCTTTTTTCTTTAAGACCCTATATAAATTAATTGAAGAATAAACCGCCAAGTTAGGGCAAATAAAGAGAGCTACTTGGATAGCTCTCTAAAATCATCAGGGTGCATCTACTTAGCACATTATATAATTCTAGCACCAAGGGGTCAAACCCCCTATTTTTTATTTTTGTCAGTTGTCAGTTGTCAGTTGTCAGTTGTCCGTTGTCCGTTGTCCGTTGTTCCCTGTTCCCTGTTCCCTCTAAAAAGAAAGAGAGCCAATTTAAACTAGCTCTCTCGATAATCAAGTTGCGTCTTATTATCACACTATACCATTTTCAGGGTGAGGGGTGTCACCCTACATTGGGGCATTGAGTTTCTCTTCTAACAATTGATTGGTGAGTTTGGGTTCTGCACGTTTATCGGTTTTTTTCAGGACTTGTCCGACGAAAAAGCCTTTGAGGTTGGTGTTACCTTTGCGGTATTTTTCGACTTGTTGGGCGTTAGCAGCCATGATTTCATCAATAATCGGTTCAAGAATGGTACGATCTGAAATGAGTTCTTGACCAGCAAAAGCTGTTTCTGGAGAAACTCCATTTAATAAGTCTGTGAGTTTTTCCTTAGCTTGAGCGTTGCTGATTTTACCATTTTCAATGCGAGTAATCACGTCTGCTAGATTAACAGCAGTCAGTTTAATTTCGGAGATGGTGAGTTTTTGTTTATTCAAGTACCCAGCGATATCTTGAGTAATCCAATTAGCCGCAGATTTGGGATTTGCACCTTTAGATATTGCACTTTCAAAATAGTCCGCAACTGGTTTATCCTCAGTTAAGACCCGCGCATCATAAGCTGAAAGTCCCAAGTCATTTTCATAATGATGGCGTTTGCGGGCTGGTAATTCGGGTAATTGACTTAACCATGAATCTAATTCTGCTTGAGTGACTTCAATGGGGGCTAAATCTGGTTCTGGGAAGTAACGATAATCACTAGAACCTTCTTTAATCCGCATACTGCTGGTGCGTTGTGAACCTTCTTCCCACAGTCGGGTTTCTTGAACAATCTTTTCTCCTGATTCAATGGCTGCGATTTGGCGTTCAATTTCATAATCAATCGCTTTTTGAATCGCACTAAAGGAGTTCATATTCTTGATTTCTACCTTAGTGCCAAATTGCTCTCGTCCCACCGGACGGACAGAAATATTCACATCACAACGCAGAGATCCTTCTTGCATATTTCCATCACTGACACCAAGATAGCGCACAATCCGCCGCAGTTCTTGAGCATATTCAGCCGCTTCTTGTCCGGTTCGCAAATCAGGTTCAGAAACAATTTCCACCAAGGGAATACCAGCGCGGTTATAATCTACGAGAGAATAGGTAGAACCGGAAAGCCTATCACTACCTGCGTGGACGAGTTTCCCCGCGTCCTCTTCCATGTGTAAGCGGGTAATACCAATACGTTTGCGGGTGGGGTTTCCCGCATCATCTACCAATTCAATTTCTATCCAACCATGTTCGGCTATGGGTAAATCATATTGAGAAATTTGGTAATTTTTGGGTAAATCAGGATAAAAATATTGTTTGCGGTCAAATTTACTATACCGAGCGATTTGACAATTTAGCGCCAAACCAGTTTTCACGGCGTATTCGAGAACTTTGGCGTTCAGTACGGGTAAAACTCCTGGTAAACCCATACATATTGGGTCAATGTTAGTATTGGGGTCAGCACCAAAAGCAGTAGAACTGTTAGAGAAAATTTTGGTGTTGGTACTGAGCTGACAATGGGTTTCTAAGCCAATAATCGCTTCGTATTCAGTTTTTACGGGTGTAGCTGTGGTCATATCCAGATTTACGGTTTTTACTCTTTGGTACTATTTTAGATTACGGGTAGGGCGATCGCGCTATTCTGTGAGATTATCAAGTTTAGACAGTATTCTTAAACCTGCTTCTGGGTTTCCTGTGACAGTCATTGCTTTAAATCGGGTATAAGCATCAAATTCTGCTAAAGCTATAGTAGAAATAAAATATAATTAAAACTTATGAAAATATAATAAAGATTTTCTTAATAATTAATTGAGAATTATTTTTATTTAGCAACGAGCTTGCAATACTTTCGGCGATTTGCTATAATCATGAAGATTTTCATAATTGGGTTTATGTTGTCAATTTTGTGTGTGTCTGACAAGATGATCTTCAGAACCCTTTATTTATAGTCGTTTCAGAAATCAATCCCTAAAAATAATACAAAACTTCATAAATTAGCAGCAATTTTCGAGAGAAATTTGGACAAAAATTAGCCAAGAAATTATGGAAGTTGACTGGGAGAAAAATGTACTGTTGACAAATAAGTTAATTTATGGTAATAAAGTGCAGATCACAAAAAATTTGTAAGTTACAGTGGTAGTAGGGCTGATTAATGGGAGTACACCGAAAATATGTCTAATAGACTATATGATAGCGATTTACAATTATGGATTGAGCAAACAATTCAACAATTACAAAATCGTGAATTTACATCCCTGGATATTGAGAATTTAATTGAGGAGTTAGTTGATTTGGGTAAGTCAGAGAAAAATACACTCAGAAGTAATCTGAAAATATTATTAGCTCACTTACTCAAATTAAAAATTCAGCATGATGTACCCGACTCCATGAAAACAAGTTGGTATAGTTTTGTTGTAGAACATCGTCAACGGGTTTTAGATAATCTTGAAGATACTCCATCTCTGAAAAGTTTTTTAGTAGAAGCAGTAGAAAAAGCCTATCCTGATGGGCGAAAATTGGCAATTAAGGAGGGTAAACTGGCTAAGTTTGGGGTTGGTGTCCCGGAAGAGAGTGAGTATCCTCTAATTTGTCCTTTTGGGATAGAGGAAATTCTGGATGAGGATTTTTATGGGGTATAATGAAATTATATTATTTTTTGAGGTAAAAATATGCAAATTTTAAGCACAAATAGCTTAATAAACTTAAAAAATTTATATAAATCAGACTATTTAGCCTGGTATGAAATGACTTTGGAACAAATAAAAAATAATCAATTAAATGATGTAGATTTAGATAGTTTAAGTGAGGTTTTAGAAAATTTGGTTAGAGATACTAAACGCAGTGGCGAAAGTTATTTAAGACAAATTATCATTCATTTATTATTAATTGAATATTGGGAAGCAGAAAGCATAAATTGTCGTCATTGGGCGGCGGAAATTGTTAATTTTCGTAGTGAGTTAGAAACAGATATGACTACGAATTTAAGAAAACACCTAAATGAAGAAAAAGAAAATAATTATCAAAAAGCTATTAAGTATGTGATAGCAAAAACAGGATTAAAGAAAAACATTTTTCCTGTTCAATGTCCTTATACTTTAGAACAGTTAATTGATGGTGATTGGTTTTCTGATACTATTAATATTGAATTTTAAATGTTTATGGCTCTACCGCTCCCTTTATGATATTTTCGGTAAAATATCCCTGAAACCCCTACACCATCGCTTATTAATTTAGATTAAACCCATGTACACCAATGGTTTTGGATATATTAAAAGGATGTTTGATCATAAGGGGAACGGTAGAACCATGTTTATTGATGATTTCTGAATTTTGCTATAATAGTTGTAGTGAGTAGGAAATGAATAATAATGTCAGAAAAAACTTTTGATATTGCTTACTTGTCTGATAATTTACTTGAATTATTATCAGATATCCAAAATAATATGGAAATTACCTTAACTCGTCAAGGCGTTCCTTGGGCGAAAGTTTTACCTATTTCTTCAGAAAATATTACAGTGGAAAAAGTGGGTTTAAATCAGATGAGTAACCAAGGTATTTTAGAGCCAAGAGTTGCGGGTTTTTGGCAAGGACAGGTGAAGATTGCTGATGATTTTGATGATACTTCAGAAGAAGTTATTGCTGCTTTTTATGGGGAATAATAATGAATTTTCTGTTAGATACTCATATCCTATTATGGTTTTTAGAAAATAATTTATGGTAAAGTTTTGTATAGATTTATTCAGGAAATCGCCAATTTTCGATTTGCAAATTAGGCACTCTTTGAAATTCTCGCACATTGGAGGTCACAATCATCAGATTATGACTTAGTGCTGTTGCAGCAATGAGTACATCATAAGAACCAATAGGAGAACCTGCTATTTTAAGAATACTTCTAATTTCCGCAGCTTTTTCTGCTTCTTGTGAAGTAAAAGTTAAAACTGTAATTGAGATTAAAAAGGTTTTAATTAAAGGTTGAATTTTGATTGCTTTTGCTGGATTAATTGCTAATCCATATTTTATTTCCATCACTGTTAAAGATGAAATAAAAAGATCCGTCGGAGAAATTGATTTAAGTTGGTTTAATGTATTTTGTTCTCCCTTGACAAAATCACTAACTACACAAGTATCGAGTAGATAAGCCATGATTAAAATTCTATTTCTTTAGGTGGTAATAGTTCATCTCGATAAGATTCAAAGATAATATTTTCTGCTATACCTTGATGCTGCATAATTATTTCTGGCCAAGCAGTGGGTTTAGTTTGTAAGAATGTCACAAAAACATAACTTTCGGTAATTCCTTGGGGTGTTTCAGAAAGTTCTATTTTGCCGTTTTTATAGATTCCTTGAATGGTTTGCAACATAGATTTTTTTCATGATTACATTTTAATTATTTTAACATTATAGTAGGGGTTTAGCATTGCTAAAACCCCACATATTGCATCAATTACAAGGATGATGTAGAGACGTTTCATGAAACATCTCTACAATGTGGTCTATTAGGATTCCCTAAGAGGGTGTTTGAAAAGTTATGGTTGATGTATCAAATATTTTTTACCCCACCTTTATTGTTTCCCCCCTTTACAAGGGGGGACTAAGGGGGGTAGCAATGTGATGAAAATTACGGAATACCACTTTTCAAACATCCTCTAAGGTATTTCTAAATTTTGAGCTATTACCTGTAATGATATTAACTGGTGAGTGATGCAGTCAAGTCATAATTTTGACATAGATTGATGAGTTTTCCTTTAATGCGCGATCGCACATCCTCCGGTGAAACTACAATACAATCAGAGGAATACTGCATGATTTCCCGGATAAACCAGAACGTATTAGATATTCCTCTAATCACTCGCTTCACCTTTGATTTTTCTGGTATCCATTCAACTCTTTTATCCTCTGGTTTAGATTGATAGGCAAAGGCTAAGTTGTTTAGTAGGTGCATTTCTACATCTATTTGATCTAACTGCGATCGCCATTTACCAGCAATTTCCGTAATAGCAGCTTCGTTGATTCTGTCTAAACGAAAACACCAGTTATGCTGTAGTTCTTCTATGTCATGATTATTTAATGTTTCCTCACACCAGCAATCAAGATAGAGGCGTTTTTCATGGGGGCTAATCTTAGCATAGTGAACCGTATAATTTAATATTCTTTCTGTTGCATCTTGATAGGAAAGTTGAAACGGTTGTTGACGCAAGATATAGTGGTCAATTTGTAACCGCCAAGATGGAAGTGAATTATTTAAAACCCCTTCAATTTCTTTTCGCATTGGTATGGACAATTCACTGCGTTCGAGTAACAAATTAGCGATAATCTGCGCTTGTTCCACTTGTCCAATGTCTGTTAATGCACCTATACAACGGTGTAAGGCGCGGATACGTGATTCCTGCCAGTCATGATTTTTGCCAATGATTAACTCATGTTGAGCGATCGCTTTGATAAGTTTGGAGATATTGGGATCTTCTCCCCACATCATCCCGAATTCGAGAGCGATCGCTTCTAGTTCGGCTTTGTCACGTTCTGATACCGACAAAGTGATAGACTGACCTTTTCGACTCATTATAAGTGTCCGTGTATTTTGTACTTGTTTTCTCTTGCCAATTTCTATTTTCGGTGTCATTATAGATTTTAACAACGAGTTACGGACACAATATGAGGTATTTAAAAAAGATATTAAAAAAGCCAGAGTCTAGCTCTGGCTTACAAGCCCTGATAGGGATTAATGAGTTATGTTAATGCCTCGATCACATCTTTACTACAGTTTCAATCCCTTATAGGGATTAGGGTCTAGTCTCAAGGCTTCTTTAGTATATATCTCAAAAGTTTCATGGAACAATTTTTTTCATTACCAGATTTTTACTCACTTCTTTACTACAGACAAAATTTTGGTGCTATATTAAATTAAAGAGAACCGAAACAAAGCTGTTTCAGTTCACCTATGTTGAGTGGTATCTCATAGGTTAGCACTGATATGGCTATTTCGGCGCAAACTTATTGAGGTAATTTTTTGTGAAAGATAATCTTCCAGATCGTATGCTTCAAGTTATGTCAGATTCTTGCTGGCATTCTACAGAAGAACTAGTCGAAAAAATTAGCCACCGATTTTCTGCAACTATGCACGTCCTCAAGAAAAGAGGTTATCAGTTTAATAAACGTCGTATTCAAGGTCAACAGCATGAGTATAGACTTGTAATTGAGTCAAAAGCGATAGCGAAGCGCTGCTGCAAGCAGTTCGCTTAAAAAGAATTTCTAACATATTGGGGGTAGTTTCTCCTACTCCCATTTCTTGAAAATAGTAGTTAGTAATGCAGAAATTTCTTGAAGAAAATAATTCCTATAGCTGGACTAAAGCAAATGCAAAACAATACTCCCACAATTACAGAACTTCAAGAATTATCCTCACAAATTCCTGAGAAAATACCTTACTTAAAAATGTTAGTTTTATTTGGTTCTAGAGCAACTGGTAAAACTAAAGCTGATAGTGACTGGGATTTTGCAGTTTTATATGATGAAGAAAAACGTCAGAATTACATAGCAAATAATATTGCTGTTTTATTTGAACTGCCAATTGTGATTGGTGAAGTTTTACAAATTAATCCTGATATTATAGATATTGTAGAACTAAATAAATGTTCTTGGTTAATTAGTCATTTTGTAGCGCGTGATGGAATTATGTTATATGAAAAATTTACTGGACAATTTAATGATTTTTGCTTAAATTCCTTAAAAGCTGAATCAGAGTTAAAGAAATTTCGTAAAGAGCAACAACGAATTATTGAAATAGAGTTAAATAAGTGGGGAGCATGAATAATATAGATTCTGAAATAGTTTTATCAAGACTAAGGTTAATTACCAAATATTACAACACCTTAGTAGAATTTAATTCTTTGAGTCTTGATGAATTTTTAGGTGATTTTCGTCAACAACTAATTGTAGAAAGACTATTGCAATTAATGACTCAAGCCGCAATAGACATCAATGATCATATATTGTCAAAACTCAAATCTGGAAAGTCTTACACTAATTTTGAGGCTTTTATTGAATTAGGTAAATATCAAATTCTTACTCCTGAACTAGCAAAACAAATTGCGCCATCATCAGGTTTAAGAAATCGTTTGGTTCATGAATATGATGATATAGATCCGAATCAGGTTTTCATGGCAATTAGTTTTGCTTTACAGCAATATCCGCTTTATGTGAGACAAATCAACTCTTATTTAATTAAATTGGAAGAAGAAAATGATTAAACGCGGTCGGCTTTTAAATCGTCCTCCTAAATCCTTAGAGGAACGTTATTTCAGTGAAATTCGCCCCCGGCTTTATGAAAATCATGCACATCATCCTCAATATGGTGTGAGAACAGGTACAACTCTTGCAGAACATTTAGACTCTGCTTGTCAGTTCATTTTAACAGTCAGCCGTATAGCACAAGTAGCAGAAGATAAACGACCTTTATTATTAGCTGCGACGGCTGTTCATGACCTCAATAAATTAGAAGGTTCTCAAGGACGAAATGTTAAAACCTTAGCTAGAGATAAAGACTTTTTAAAAGAACAACTTGAAAAAGCTTGTGTTCTTAGCTTTGTAGTCACAGATGATGACTTAGAATTAGTCAGAAAGTTGATTGAACGTCATTCAGGTCACAGCGTCAGTGATGGTGCTAGATTTTTACCAGAAGACCCAAATATTGAACGTTGGGCTGCAATGTTAGTTGCTGCTGATTTGTTTGATTTAGGTATTCCTGATGCACAACGATTTCGCAAAATAGAAACAGAATTAACAGTCGCTTTTGGCAGAAAATGTAATCTTTTTCGAGTGCGTTTATCAGAAGATAAAGGTTATATTACATCCTTGTTACTGGGTGCTTGTGAAGAAGTTTTACAAAAATATGGCTTTCATCCCATCGCCATTTTTCCAGATAGCGAACTTTTTGAAGGTGGAAATTTACCAAATGTAGATTTAACCAAAGAAATCGCTACTGTTTGGCAAAGTAAAATTGATCAAGTTTTTGGTAACAATATTGAAAAACTTGTCAGAGCCACTAAAGATGGTATCAAAGTTACTCATCAGGCTATTCAACAAAATGTTGATGAGGTTTTAGTCAATATTCAGGCTCTTTTAGAAAAGAAGAAAGCAGGTTATAAATCAGATAAAGTTGCTGAATCTGTAACTAAATGGGGTGAAGATGCTGGTGAGGAAGCACTAGAAAAAGCTGCTGAACTGGGATTATTGCCTGTAAGTAATGCAGAAGAATTTGCTATATCTGAAGGTTTGAAAGCAGCTTATCTGAGTTATCGAGAAGCAGGTTTAAATCCTAAAGAAGTTTGGGATAAAATCTCTCATCATGCTGGAATTTCTGAACATCAACGCCTTGCACTTGAACCATTTAATGGTCAGTATGGACGACCTTTATTTGCAGCAAAAGCCGCTATTAATGGCATTGAAGGTATTAACGAATCTCTCCAAGAGTCTTTTCAACTAAGAAATAACAGTACAGAAACTTCTGAAGAAATAGAAATATCTGAAGAAATGATTTTAGCAGTTAGTAGAATGGTAAATTTACCTTTTGCTAATCAGCTAATTGGAATTAATGAATTAGATGCTTATGTAGAAGCTAATCCTAGACAAAGATGTTCTTTAGGTTCTACATCCAGTGAAATAGATGAATTAATTTCAGCTAATATGCCTCCTGGCACAAAAGTACAGGCTTTTTCTAATCGTTTACCAGGTGGTATTAGTGCTGAACCAAAAAGACAAGCAGATTCTATTGCTGCTTTAGCTTATCAACTAATGACAGTGGGTGCAAATTTTCCTAAAGTTAGCAAACAAGAACCTCTTTATTTACATTTATCATTACCAAAAGGTTCTGCTCCTGAACTTTTAAGAATTTGGCGCGAACTGTTAAAACAACTTGCAGCAACCAATACTGAAGGGGGTACTGTTACTGTTGATCAATTACAACTTTATCGAGATCACAAACTTGAATTTAAAGCTAATAAGGTAGTTGGTGTAGCATTACCTAAACGACCGGATTTTATTCATACATCTGTGATTATTCCTTTAGTTTGGGGAGATGTTAATACTTCTTTAGCTTTACTCAAATCACTGAGATTAGGATTAGAAATATCTTTATCTTTAGATATTGGTTTTCCTTTTACTTTAAGCAGCAATATGGAGGTAGATTTATTTGATGATGTATATGGCAGAGTTGAAGGTATTCCTGCTGCACTGCAACCTTTACTAGGAAATGGACAATATGAACGTTTTAAGAATGAAAAGACCCAGGAAGATAGGAATACTCTCAGTGCAGAAGAAATTCTTGAAAGATTACGTTGTCTTGGAGAACTAGCAATATCTGTTGCCAGCATTCAGAAATCTGATGATTGTTTATATGATTTGGCTCGTACTTGTGATAGACCAATTGAACTTTATTTTGTTTTGTTACGTTGGATTTTACGAGAACAAGATGAACCAAATTTGAGCATTATTTGGAGTCGAATTTGTCAGCCTTTAAATACATTAATGGAGAGCCTTATGCCTAATGAAAATTCACTTTTGACTAAATATTTAAAAGAAGCTGCTCAAATAGCCGCAGAAGGCAGAATTTGGGGAAGTTCATTTAAAAGAACTGCTCAATCAGAACCTTTTACAGCTTTTATTGCTGCTGTCAAAACTCAAAAACCTTATTTAGATTTGGAGGTAATGTTTGCAGCTTTAGTTCAGCAATATCATACTCGTTTAGATCGAATTAGTGAATATCATGTAGGAGTAAAAAAACTTGAACAAGTTAAGCATTATTACGATGTATTACGCAAGCTATATGAGGAAGTTTACTCAGCACGTCCAGAAAAGTTGTTATCTGATCAAAAGACTTTAGAAGCTGCTTATTTATTTTTCTTAGAAGAAGCACGTACAAAGCTAAAAAATAAATCAGAAGATGATTCTGATGAAACAAATACAACTGTTTAATTAATCATTAACTAACTAGGAGTTTATCATGTCAATTCAAAAGCTTTCCCCTGTTCTTGCAACCACCTATGAAAATTTCCCCAAAGGTCGGTTTATTACTTTAATCGTTCTCAGAACAACTCACTCAGAAACTATTTTTCGCACAGAAGGTTCTGGTGAGTCAATGTGTAATGAATTTGTTCAAGCTGGTGTGAATAATGATAATATTATTCAACGGTTGGTGATGACTAAACGTAAACAAGTAGCACCAGAAAGACGTTATGGAAGAGAACATTTAAGAGCGCACGAACTTTTATACACTAACGTCAAAGATGGCTCTATTTGCTCTTTAAATACTAATGCACCTTGTGAAATGTGTGTAGATTGTTTCCTTTATGGTTTCGCTGCCGGTGGAGGTGGCGCACAAAAAAGCCGTATTTGGACTGAAGACGCTTTTAGTATTTTATCTGCTACTGATGTGGTAGGCGATCGCACTATTAACGCCATCTACGAAAACGGCACAATGCGAGATGAAAAAGGTAATCCTTCCACCGCTTTAAATACCAGCGAATACATCAAACCAGGAGTTCATTTTTTAGATGTTGTCACACTCAAAGATGTAACTGCTGATGAACTGCGCTACATTATCGGAAATATTCTTTTTACCAGTCGTTATGGTGCTGTTTCCAGTCGTGTAGGAAGAATGGAAAATCAAATATTAGGTATTTTTGGCAGTATTACCGAATTACCTAGCTCCTTGGAACTTGTACAAGCTACCTATGATGTTTTAGGAGAACCTTTAGAACACCCTTTAAATATTAATAGAGTCATCACAGCAACCAAGCAAGTAATTACAAATTGGCAAAACAGAAGAGGGGTTTCTGTGCAACTATCTGATGAAGAATTAGGAAATTTAATTACTGATGTAGAAACCCACTGGTCAGAAGCAGAACGTGATACTTTTCTCAAGCGTTTAAGTCAATCCTATGAACCTTTCCGTCAAGTTGCACCTGAAAAAAACAAAGGTAAAGGTAAAGGTAAAAACAAAAATAATCCAGTTGAAGTAGAGAGTTAAATTATGTCAACAATTCCTTTTTCACAGGCAAAACTTATTGAATTAAACTGTCTTGAACCAGTCTTTTTTGCCTCTAGGGAGTTGTCTGATACCTATTACACTGAGGGGTTACTTGGGAATTATGCTTTAACCTATGCTTTAGGTTGGGTAAATTCCCCCTATCGTCTCCAAGGTCAGGCTACAGGACGACCAACCTACAAAGAAGATTTTCAAGCAATAGCTCAATCCTGCTACATTTTACCAGCTTCACCAATAGGCAGAGTTACATTTAGATTTGAAAGATTTAACGCTCTTTCTGATGCTTATTGGTACACCATGACTAATAATCGTGTAGCAACTGCCAGAGAAGATTTACCATTACAACGTCAAGGTACAAAACCTAGTTCATTTAGAGCAAGTAATTTTCCTCAAACTGGAAGATTACGCATGATTGAAAGGGGTAATAAATTCCAAACATTAGTATTTGGAAATCAACAATTACCAGATTATATTCGTGTGGGAAAATTCGCTAGTAAAGTTAAAGTGAATGTCTTAAAAGAGTTTCCTATAACTTTACTCCCAGAAGGCGAATATAAAAGTCAATTTTATCTAAATGTTGCTGATTTACCAAGACAAATAGAAATATTTGCTTTTGATTTAATCTCTATACCTCCTGCACCGATATTAAAAAATCTTCATTTTCGAGGTGCAGCTTGGCAAATTGGCGAAATGATTGTACCCGCAGGTTTACATTATTGTGGTAGAGAAAACAGAAATGAGTAATCAAAATTTATGGTTCTACCGCTCCCTTTATGAAAGGATAAGAGGATGTTTGAAAAGTCGGTGAGTGAGTAAAAAAGCTCTCCCAGTGTAACTAAGTTTTTGACTAATTTGGCTACCAT
Organism: Anabaena sp. AL09; assembly: GCF_001672255.1. Lineage (NCBI taxonomy): Bacteria > Bacillati > Cyanobacteriota > Cyanophyceae > Nostocales > Nostocaceae > Anabaena > Anabaena sp. AL09. The sequence continues at coordinate 120 of NZ_LJOQ01000034.1, read as the reverse complement.
TATCTTCTTGTAACACTCCCTCCAATAAATAAATACCTGGTTGATAGTCTGACAAAAGATACTGAATAATATTCTGGTTTTTACCCCTATCACTTGACTGTTAGAGGGTGTTTGAAAAGT
>NZ_LJOQ01000033.1:37211-52058 GCF_001672255.1 Anabaena sp. AL09 | reverse complement strand
AGCATTGTGCTTACTTTTTCACAAGAATATTGGCTGCACCATTGCAGTCTGCATTCACCAGAATACCAAATTGAGTACGATACAGACCCCGCTGAATTCGCTTGCCAGAGAACTCGTACTTCTTGGGATTGTCGGCATTAAAAACAGGAATATTGTCATTGTCTAAAAAACTAGCTTTACTAGGATAAGATTCTTCCTGTTCTACGTATTTGATTCCGGATCTCTCACAGAGAGCTTTTAGCTTAAATCTCAAACTGCTGTGGGGAATCTGTACGAAGTTCTGATGATTGCGAGAACCAAATGCACCAAAGACCACAGCGGTTAAAACCGTGGTCAGTGAGCTTGTCGAACTGCCCGTGTCGCGGCTGGTGAGCTGCGTCGATAGCGTAGCGTGGCGTTAGCCATACCATCCCTCTCAGGTCTAAAGACCCGCTCGTTTCCCGCTTACCGCGAGGTCTTATTATTGGGAAATGGGCTGACAACATTTGTTAATTCTTGGCTGGTAAATCCGCCATAAAAACGAAATTATTCGCCAAGATTTGACAATGCTGTTGTCCCCTGTCTCCATCTTTCCCAGAATTTAATCTGTCATCAATCATGTAAACTGACTAGTGATGATCTAGCGTAAACGTGGTTTAACAACAGGTTTGGGAATATTGTTCTCTCGTTCTTTCGACTTGGGTGGTAGTATCCGCTCTTCCTGTTCTTCATCAAAAGACACACTTTCCCGACTTTGGGAACTGTTGCCATAAATATCCAGGTATACTGATTGCCCAGCTAGTTCGGCTGCGGCGGCAATTACAGTGCGAATTGCCTGGATATTTCGTCCCCCTCGACCAAACACTTTTTCTTTATCTGTGCTATTAAATGCAATGCGAACCCAAGCCCGCTTTAGGGTTTGAGACATTTCACAATCAACGCTTAAAGATTCTGGAGATTCTAAAAACGGCTGCACAAGAAACTCTACCAGCCCAACATAATTGGGACTGGTTGCTAGGGATTTCATCTCAAGACTATGATGCGGCTGTTGCACTGACCTGTTCAAAAACGTTAGCTTTTACGAGGATACTACGAACTGTATCGGTAGGTTGAGCGCCTTGTTGTAGACGCTTAATGATACCAGGAATGTTTAATTTTACTTCATCAGTTCTGGGGTTATAAAATCCTAGTTCTTCTAGGGGGCGACCGTCACGACGGGCAAGATTGTTAATAGCAACAATCCGGTAACTTGCTTCGCGCTTTTTACCAAATCTTTTTAAACGCAATTTGATCATGTTGAGAACTGTTTCTCCTGTTCCTAGTGAGTGAGTTTGTAACTGATTGATAAGGAAGTGATGGGGATATTATACCCGCCTTCACAACTTCCAACACTGAAATGCTAATTTTAGCACTTTCTAGCCGTGAATGGCGATTAGTTTAGTTGTCAGTTGTCAGTTGGAAAGTATCGGCTCAATAAGTAGGGGGTAAATACAGTGCTGGTATAGACCTTGGTCTAAATAATTTGATGGCTATAACTTCCAACCATTCCGGTATTAAACCGTTATTGATTAATGGTAGACCATTGAAAAGTATTAACCAATTCTTCAATAAAAGAGTAGCTAAAGCGCAATCAGTAGAAGCCTGGAGACAAGTTAAAGAATTAAATAGTAAGCGTGACAGACGAGTTGATAATTATCTCCATACTGTTTCCCGTAGAGTAATTGATTGGTGTCAGTTAAATGATATTAGTCAATTAATCATCGGCAATAATTTAGGATGGAAGCAAGACATTAATATTGGGAAAAAGAACAACCAGCAATTTACCAAAATCCCTCATGCTAAATTAATCAGTTTGTTGTCTTACAAGGCTAAGTTAGCAGGTATCGAAGTTGTAATTACTGAAGAAAGTTACACATCCATTGCTAGTGCTTTAGATGGTGACAATCTGCCTGTTTACCAGGATAAATCAGATAGTAAACCTACTTTTAGCGGTAAACGGATTAAAAGAGGTTTATATAAAACCTCCAGTGGTAAAATAATCAATGCTGATACCAATGGAAGCATGAATATAGCTAGAAAAGTAATCCCAAACTTTATGAATGGGATAGAGGGATTGCCGTTTATCCCTGTAGTCTTAGGTCTTTGGTCTAAGATTGCAAACGTAGTTGTCTAGTATTGTCTATCCTTAGGTAGCTTTGTCCAGATTTCTATGAGCGGTAGGAGAAAAAAATCAAGTCAGCGAAGAACACGCAATATCATAGAATATGACAGATGACGCAAAAACTAGATTCAGTTAAAAATTATCTCAAAAAGTCCCTAGGGCATAGGGCTTTAAAGCTCGGTTAATGTCTTCATAGAGGAGTCGCCGAGAAGCCCACACTCACCTGTTCGCGCAAGCGTGCCGCAAGGCATAAGGGCGTGTGTGGAGTATGTCACACCAAATTGGTGCGCGGGGTTAACTATACCACTAATGTAGTGTTTGAAAAGTCCGACAGTTGGTAAAAAATCTCTCTCAATATACGCTGTGAATAGATGGTAAACACATCATAATATAGGGTAGGCAATTTTGCCCCCCTATACAGATTTTACACAGTGTTAAAAAACTAACCTAAATTAATTCCCTTCCCGCAACTTATCCAAAACACTACGATCCTCTAAAGTCGAAGTATCCCCCGCTATTTCCTGTCCTGATGCCAAATTCCGCAACAAACGCCGCATAATCTTCCCAGAACGGGTTTTCGGTAAAGCATCAGTAAACCTGATTTCACCAGGACGTGCGATCGCTCCAATCTCATTCACAACGTGCTTCTTCAGTTCCTTACTCAACTCCTCACTGGCTTGATAAGTCCCCTCCAAAGTCACAAAAGCCACAACTTCCTCACCCTTCAAATCATCCGGTTTACCCACCACCGCAGCCTCAGCCACCGCCGGATGAGACACCAAAGCCGATTCCACTTCCATCGTTCCTAAACGGTGTCCAGAGACATTCAGGACATCATCCACGCGCCCCATTACCCAGAAATAGCCGTCCTCATCCTTTCTCGCCCCATCACCGGCAAAATACGTATAATTACCATTTGTGGGCGGAATATGTTCCCAGTAGGTGCGACGGAAACGATCAGGATCACCGTACACAGTCCGCATCATTCCCGGCCAAGGATGACGAATTGCTAAATAACCACCTTCGTTATCAGGGACAGAATTACCTTCTAAATCCACCACATCCGCAATAATACCAGGGAAGGGGAGAGTGGCTGAACCTGGTTTAGTAGCAATTGCCCCAGGTAAGGGTGTAATCATAATCCCACCTGTTTCCGTTTGCCACCAGGTATCCACAATCGGACAACGTTCACCACCAATAACTTTTTGATACCACATCCAAGCTTCGGGGTTAATGGGTTCACCCACGCTTCCCAGTAATCGCAGAGAAGAAAGATTACGTTTGTTAGGATGGTGTTCACCCATTTTGATAAAGGCGCGAATTGCCGTTGGTGCAGTATAAAAAATATTAACACCGTATTTCTCGATTACATCCCAGAAACAACCAGGATTAGAAGCACGGGGCGCACCTTCATACATGAGAGTCGTTGCCCCGTTGGACAGGGGACCATAAACTATATAGCTATGTCCCGTAATCCAACCGACATCGGCGGTACACCAATATACATCAGTATCGTGAAGATCAAAAATCCATTTGGTAGTGATATGGCTGTATAAGTTATAACCGCCTGTGGTGTGGACTACTCCTTTCGGTTTGCCTGTACTACCGGAAGTGTAGAGAACAAACAGCATATCTTCGCTGTCCATAGGTTCAGCGGGACAATCAGCAGAAACGCCTTGTTGTAAATCGTGCCACCAATGGTCACGTCCTGCTTCCATCTGTATTGTTTGATTTGTGCGTTTGACAACTAGCACATCTGTAATACTGGGAACTGCATTATTCTCTAAAGCTTTGTCTACCTGCTCTTTGAGGGGAACAATTGCATCTTTGCGCCAACCACCATCGGCTGTGATCACTAACTTAGCTTCGGCATCATTCAAGCGATCGCGCAAAGCTTCAGCACTAAAACCACCGAAAACAACGCTGTGAGGTGCGCCAATTCTCGCACAGGCTAACATAGCAATGGCAGCTTCGGGAATCATCGGCATATAAATCCCAATGCGATCGCCTTTTTTTGCTCCTAGCTGCTTTAATACATTTGCAAACTGGCACACTTCCCGATGCAATTGAGCATAAGTCAGCGTCCGTGAATCTCCCGGTTCTCCTTCCCAAATCAATGCAGCTTTATTTTTCCGCCAAGTAGTGAGATGTCTGTCAAGACAATTGTAAGAAATATTAATCTTACCGTTGACAAACCACTTAGCAAAAGGTGGTTGCCAATCTAGGACAGTGTCCCATTTTTGAAACCAGTGTAACTCAGTTTCCGCCAATTCTGCCCAAAATTGTTGAGGATCTGCTTTGGCTTTGTCGTAAAGTCGCTGATAATCTGCTAAACTTTTGATCTGGGCATTTTCCGAAAATTCACTGCTAGGCGGAAATAGCCGCTTTTCCTGTAAAATGGATTCTATGGTTGGTTGAGACATAATGATGGATGCAAATGATAATGATATTGTGACTGAAAACTATTTTTAACGAAGTTGTGCTGAGTGTAAAGATTATTTACTGATCTGCTCAACTAGTCCTACTCTAGTCCGACAATTAGTTAATGCTGAATTATTCAGTACACCCTAAGATAAAATAATGATCATGTTTTTAACAGCCTTATTTACCGATTTAGTAGGATATAACTCTTTAGATGCTGTGTTAGTGTTTTACAATAGGGTATAGTTTGCAAGCCAGAGAAATTAAGGATAAACTAAATTTACTAATCGAGCAAGCCGCTGAAATAGATCCAAGTCTCACGATAAAATTAAGAGATATCAACCGTTGGATTAAACATATCAAGCTTGGTTCACTGATATCCAAACCCATCGTTGTCGCTTTTTTATTAGAAGTAATTACGGACTCTAAGGTTTGGTTAGCAATTAAATCTTTACCTTCAGAGGAAGACCAAAAACTCCAGTTTGAGCAAATGACCGCCAATGAAAGATATTGGTACAGTTGTCTATTTCCTAAATGGATAAACGCCACAGATACCAAATTTTATATTTGGAAGAAAAAAATGATGGCGGGGGAATTTAATCAGGCTGATAGTGATATCATTAAATATATAGCTCAGGATGTTGTTCATCGAGAAGGGGATTTTTGGCGGCGTTATATAGCTGACCTTTCTATGGCAACAGACCTGATAGTTAGCAATCATCAAAATAAACCACTCTGTATTCAAGTTACCAGTGTCAGTGAAGAATTTCATAACACCAAGTATCAAAAGTGGCAAAATTCACTGCAATTGTGGGAAATAGAAAGAGGATTATTTCTCAGTTACAATCCCCAAGACAATGATTTTATTCATCAGCTAGTCAATGTTGCACTGTATAACAGTGATCATCTTGCGGAAGGGAAGTATATGAATTTTTCCTGATTCCCGAATATTGAAATCGAAATCTGTGTCCTAGCTAACATCATTAATCCGCTGAAAATACCATTTATGGTTAACCAACAACAGACTAATAATAGCGCTCAACTCGAAAATCTGACAGAAGCGTTAGCAGCAGCTCGGAATATGCAGCAAGATTGGTTAAATTATGGACTAAATTTTGTTCATATTTATGTCGAAGATGTGGAAGGTGATTGGCTAGAAACCTGGGGAGATGATGAAATATCTAATCCTTTATTTGATTCTATTAAAGACTTTTTAGTTAGTGATGATGATGTGGCTATCAAAATCAGAAATTATATGGGAGATACATCATTGTTTGATTTAGCAGTAGATTTAGAAGAATGTTTGAGAATCTCTAGAGAAAATGACAAAATATCGGCTGTGAAAGATGTGTTAGTAAGTGATATTAATCTTGATATTGATAATTTGGAATTATTGGATTTAGCTAGTTATTTTGTCAACAAGTGTTTTCACAAAAATTCAGAACCTAGAATTGTTGAAGTATAGTTTTCGAGAGTTTCAGAGAGTTTCAGATCCCCGACTTCTTAGAGAAGTCGGGGATCTTGTTTGTGGTATATAATGTTTTAGCTAAAAACTGTACAAGCTAACAGTTATCGGTGTGAAAATTTTATACTATACATTTCGGCACAAAAGATGTCAAAGCTGCTATTGTTTATGTAGTACGAGTAAATAGAAAATCGGAATCACCATAAAGCGATAGGTTTAGTAATCTATAGTAACCCCATATATCCTGAAATTAAATCATGTACAGTAGCAGCAATATGGAAAAACTACAAACCGCCTCCAGACAGGCAGAAATAGAAGCAACTTTCATCACACTTGCCAATCAATGGCGGGAAGAAAATCGTGGTATATCATCAACTAACCAAATGTGTATGCACCCTGCCTATCAACAAATTATAGGCATGGGTGAAGTCGTCATACCTCTACTGCTAAGAGAGCTTGAAAAGAAATCTGGACGCTGGTTTTGGGCATTAAAATCTATTTCCAGAGAAGATCCTGTACCTCCAGAGTACAGAGGAAATACAGAAAAAATGACTAAAGCATGGCTCGAATGGGGAAAGCAAAGGGGCTACAATTGGTAAGTAATAACGCCTGGGTTAACTATGTAAAAACATTTATTGAACGAGATTTTCCCAACCTAGTCATCCACGGATACAAGCTTACAAGCCCAGATACAACAGATTACAATTGTGTTGCTTGGGCAGCAGAAGACGATCAAAATTGGTGGTGGCCAGATGCTCAAAATGAAGAATACTGGCCTCCAGATGTTCCTAGAGAGGAGACCATTAACGCTTTTGAGCAAGCATTTCAAACTCTTGGTTATGAAGTCTGTGAAGATGATACTTTAGAACCAGGATTTCAAAAAATAGCAATATACGTTAATTCCAATAAAACACCAACCCACGTTGCTAGACAATTACCTGATGGTAAATGGACAAGTAAGCTAGGTCAAGACGAAGATATAGAGCATAATAATTTACAAGGTTTAACTGGTAATCCTGGTTATGGTGAAGTTACCTGTATTATGAAAAGACCAATTTGAAACTAGAAGAATAGTTAAAAAAGCGATCGCTTACTTGACTTCAGATATATCATACTCGGTTAATTACTCCCTTCCCAGCACAAGATATTAACTAAGAACTGTTAATTTAAAATCCCCTTATTTTACCAAATACTAATATGTCATTTGTTCCTTTACATATTCACAGTGATTACAGCTTGCTTGATGGTGCTAGTCAACTACCAGAATTGGTAGATCGTGCGATCGCATTAGGAATGAAAGCCATTGCCCTCACAGATCATGGTGTCATGTATGGGGCAGTTGAACTCATTAAAATCTGCCGCAGTAAGACTATAAAGCCAATAATTGGCAACGAAATGTATATCCTAAATGGTGATATTGAAAAACAAGAACGCCGTCACAAATATCATCAAGTCGTATTAGCAAAAAACACTCAAGGCTATAAAAACTTAGTTAAAATCACCACAATTTCCCATCTTCAAGGAGTACAAGGTAAAGGCATTTTTTCCCGTCCTTGTATTAACAAAGATTTACTCAAGCAATATCGTGAAGGTTTAATAGTCACCAGTGCTTGTTTAGGTGGAGAAATTCCCCAAGCAATTCTTAGTAATGATACATCTCTCGCCAGAAAAATTGCCAAATGGTATAAAGATGTATTTGGAGAAGATTTTTATTTAGAAATTCAAGATCATGGTTCTCAAGAAGACCGGATTGTGAATGTAGAAATTGTTAAAATTGCCAGAGAATTAGGGATTAAATTTATTGCTACAAATGACTCCCATTTTATTTCTTGTTTTGATGTAGAATCCCATGATGCCTTGCTATGTATTCAAACCGGCAAACTCATCAGCGAAGATAAAAGAATGCGATATAGCGGCACAGAATACCTCAAATCATCAGAGGAAATGCACCAGTTATTCCGTGACCATTTACCTGATGATGTCATTGCTGAAGCGATCGCCACCACAGAAGAAATTGCTGATAAAGTTGAACCTTATCACATCATGGGTGATCCCCAAATTCCCACACCCCAAATACCTTCAGGACATACAGCAGATACCTATGCAGAAGAAGTTGCTTGGGACGGACTTTTAGAAAGATTAAAACGCAAATCTCGCAACGAAGTAGATCCAGTCTATAAAGAAAGATTGGAATATGAATTAAAAATGATTCAACAAATGGGATTTTCCACCTACTTTTTAGTAGTGTGGGACTACATCAAATTTGCGCGAGATAATAATATTCCCGTTGGTCCAGGACGGGGTTCTGCGGCAGGTTCTTTAGTAGCTTATGCCATGAAAATTACGAATATTGATCCTGTACATCATGGCTTACTATTTGAAAGATTTCTCAATCCTGAACGCAAATCAATGCCGGATATTGATACAGATTTCTGCATTGATAAACGAGATCAAGTCATTGATTATGTAACTAATAAATATGGTGTTGATAGAGTTGCCCAAATCATCACTTTTAACCGTCTGACATCAAAAGCAGTTTTAAAAGATGTCGCTAGAGTGTTAGACATTCCCTATGGGGATTCTGACAAAATGGCGAAAATGATTCCTGTAGTTCGGGGTAAACCCACAAAATTGAAAGTGATGATTTCCGATGAAACTCCCGAACCAGAATTTAAAGACAAATATGATAATGATCCCACTGTACGGCGCTGGATTGACATGGCCATGCGAATTGAAGGAACTAACAAAACCTTCGGGGTTCATGCTGCCGGTGTCGTTATTTCCGCAGAACCATTAGATGAACTTGTTCCTCTACAACGAAATAATGATGGTTCTGTAATTACTCAATATTTCATGGAAGATTTGGAATCATTGGGATTATTAAAAATGGACTTTTTGGGTTTGCGGAACTTAACCCTAATTCAAAAAACCATTGATTTAATTGAACAAAGTAAAGGATATCGAATTGATCCTGATGAAATTACCGGACAGGAAAGAAAAGCACAAAAAATATTAGCTAAAGGTGATCATACTAACTTACCAAAAGACGTTGCTAAAGCTTATTCATTATTAGAAGCAGGTGATTTAGAAGGAATATTTCAATTAGAATCTTCAGGAATGAAACAGATAGTCCGAGATTTGAAACCTTCCAATATTGAAGATATTTCTTCAATTTTAGCACTGTATCGTCCAGGACCATTAGATGCCGGCTTAATTCCTAAATTTATTAATCGTAAACATGGACGAGAAGAAATTGAATATGATACTCAAATTTTAGAACCAATATTAAATGAAACCTACGGAATCATGGTTTATCAAGAGCAAATTATGAAAATTGCTCAAGATATGGCTGGTTATAGCTTAGGACAAGCTGATTTACTCCGTCGGGCTATGGGTAAAAAGAAAGTATCAGAAATGGAGAAACAAAAGCAAAATTTTATTGATGGTTCGGCAAAAAATGGTGTAATACCCCAAGTTTCTGAACATTTATTTGGGGATATGTTGAAGTTTGCCGAATATTGTTTAAGTTACGACACAGAAATTTTAACCGTTGAATATGGTTTTTTAGAGATTGGGGAAATTGTTGAAAAACAGATTGAATGTAAAGTTTATACTATTGATAGTAATGGAATGCTTTATACTCAATCAATTGCCCAATGGCATAATCGGGGACAGCAAGAAGTTTATGAATATTTGTTAGAAAATGGCGCAATTATTCGCGCTACAAAAGACCATAAATTTATGACTGAAGCAGGGCAAATGTTACCAATTGATGAGATTTTTGCCCAAGGATTAGATTTATTACAAGTGGGTGTTGGTGAATAAAAGCATGAATTTATCGAGCTTCGCTAACACGCAGAGGCGCAGATACAGAGATAGTAAGAGTTTAAGAGATGAAAATTTTGACTTTCATACCATGATTCAGTAATACCTAAAATCAGTATTTACATTCTTTTTTCTCTATTTCTGTACCTCTATGGTCTGTCTATGGCTCTCTTTAGGGATACTTTAAAGAAATTAACTACTTAAGTAAACAAATACAAATATATACATATACGTAACATATTAATCATACAATTGCATATCAGTATATTCTCACTGGTTCAAACCCCATTAGTAATGGTAACTTAAAATACGTAACCATTTTAGACGGGTAAAGAAAATGGCTGTTGGCATAGAAGAACAGGGTAGCAAGTTTATCACCACCGAAGCAATCAAAAATCAAGACGGAGAACAGAAGGTTTGGGATGCTTTCCGTAGTACCTTTGCTGATAGAAACTGCATTGGGTATTGGCGTTATCCCATTTTTTCCAAAGCTGGAGAAATTAGAAAAGAGCCGGATATCTTAATAGTTGATAGAGAATTTGGTGTAGTTGTAATTGAAGTCAAATCTATAAATATTGACCAAATTGCCGCTATTAATGGTCAACAATGGCAATTGCAAAATACTGATACCACAGAAATAAATCCCTACCAACAAGCAGAACATCAACTGCGAGCATTAATATCATATAGTGATAGAGAAACAGCACTTTGGCGAAAAGTTAATGGTAGAGCCATAGTTGCATTACCGCAAATTACCACAGAACAATGGCAGCAAAAAGGCTTTGACCAATTACCAGATATTCCGCCAATTATATTTCAAGACCAATTAGGAAAAGTTGCTTTAATTGAACAAATTCAACAAGCTAATATTGTCATTCCTGGAGCAGATTTAGAAGCTAAAAATTGGGAATTATTATTATCAGTGATAGGCGGTACACCTGTATTGCGGAAACCTCCCCGAAATCAAGTCAATACCACTGGGAAAACCCGTTCTAATGTCATTGATAGTTTACGAGAAAAACTCTATGAGATTGATTTACAACAAGAACATATTGGTAAAGAAATTCCCCCCGGTCCTCAGCGCATTCGCGGTATTGCCGGCTCAGGAAAAACTGTTTTACTATGTCAAAAAGCCGCACATATGCACCTGAAACATCCAGATTGGGATATTGCTTTAGTATTTTTTACCCGTTCCTTATATGATTTAATAACTGGTTTACTCGACCAATGGATAAAGCGTTTTAGTTGTGGTGAAATGCAGTATGACCCCAAAACTAACTCGAAGTTACGAGTCTTTCATGCTTGGGGAGCAAAGGAACAACCAGGTTTATATCGCATTATTTGTGAACATCATGGTAAAAGACCAGGAACTGTACAAAACACCAATGAAAGACAGCCAAATCGAGGTTTAATAGATTTAAGTAAACGGCTATTGGAAGAAATTACTATTCAACCAATGTTTGATGCCATCTTAATTGATGAAGGTCAAGATTTAGTAGCCGAAGATGATTTAAAATATCAGGATAAACAAGCTATTTATTGGTTAGCTTATCAATCTTTACGACCTGCTGATTCTGAACACCCAGAACAAAAACGCCTGATTTGGGCTTATGACGAAGCTCAAAGTTTAGATAGTTTAAAAATTCCTACCGCACCAGAATTATTTGGGATAGATACTAATCTTAATAAGGCGGTAACTGGTAGCTATAAAGGTGGCATTAAAAAATCAGAAATTATGCGCCGTTGCTATCGTACACCAGGTCAAATTCTCACATCTGCTCACGCTATTGGTATGGGTTTGTTACGTCCAGAAGGAATGCTGACAGGACTCACAAATCAAAAAGCATGGAAGGAAATTGGTTATGAAGTTGTCGGCGATAGTAAATTTATTTCTGGTAGACAAATTACATTGCGCCGTCCGCCAGAAAACTCACCAAATCCCATATCAGAAATCTGGGGAAAACCTGTATTAGAATTTGAAACTTATGGTTCTCGTCAGGAAGAAATGAAGGCTTTGGCTGAGAAAATTATGCACAATATTGTCCATGACGGACTTAACCCCAGCCGAGATATTTTAGTAGTAATTTTAGGATCTACCTATGAAGCAATGGAATTAGAAACCCAGATAGCTGGCTTTTTAATGGAATATGACATTGATGTTTATATCCCTACAGCTTTAAAGTTAAATGATTTAGTTCCCCAATATCCCAATCATGATCCTGATAAATTTTGGCACGAAGGTGGTGTGACGGTATCACGGATTACTCGCGCTAAAGGACATGAAGCGGATATGGTTTATGTGGTGGGTTTTGATAATGTAGCGCGGAATGAAAATGATGTGAATTTCCGCAACCAGTTATTTGTGGCTTTAACCAGGGCGCGAGGTTGGGCTAATTTAAGCGGTGTTGGTAGTTATCCTATGTATGAGGAAATGCGAAAGGTCATAGCTAGTGGTGAAAGTTTCACTTTTACCTACAAGCGTCCACCTAAACGTGATATTGGAGATAGTGAGTAAGCACTATCCGAAAATATCAGGTAATTAAATTCAATGCTGTATAACTCCAGCTTGCATTTGCAAACTGGAGCGTATAAAACATCTAGTAGTGTTATTTAATAACAAACTCAAATTGTAACTTCCTAGGTAGGATGATCAGGTTGATTCCAATCAGGGAAGAATTGCTATGATGACTACATCTCATCTCAAACTAGATTTATCTAATCGTGAAAAAACCATCACAACCATTTACATTCTTAAAAACTGGCATATTTCCTAGATCAATCGGTAGAACTTTCAAAAAAATTTTTAGTGATATATCTCCGAATGCAGATCAAGAATTTATTAAAAAATATCAAATATCCAGACAGCGGACAACCATAGCTGTCAAATTCTTATTACTGCTAATTATTGTTCCCCTTCTCACTCATCAACTATCTAAGCGGATATTTATCCTTCCCTTAGTAGAGAAGATGAGAACTGAAAACTCTCACCTGATTTTTCTCAATCAGGAAATGGAGAAAGAAGCTTTTCATGAATTAAAAATATTTAGAGCAGAATTAAAGTTTAAAAGTCTTCTGGATTCAGAATGGAAAAATTCCCCAGAAAATGTAGAATCCAAGATAAAAGAAAAAGCCATAGAACTAGCAGCAAAATTTCGAGATAAAAGTGCTAACGCTATTAGTAATATGTTTGCAGACATTATAGCATTAATTACCTTTGCATTAGTAATTGTTTTTAGTGCCAAAGATATTATTTCTCTTCAACACTTTGTAGATCAAATTGTTTATGGTTTAAGCGATAGTGCTAAAGCCTTTTTAATTATCTTATGTACAGATGTATTTGTAGGCTTTCACTCACCACATGGCTGGGAAATAATTCTGGAAGGATTTGCAGAACACTTAGGTTTACCCGCGAGTAGAAATTATATATTTATGTTTATTGCCACATTTCCTGTAATTTTAGACACTATAGTTAAATATTGGATATTCCGGTATCTTAGTCGTTTATCACCTTCAGCATTAGCTACCTTAAAAGAAATGAATGATTAATCATCTTAATTGGGCAGATTTCCCATTGTCAATAATTCTGAGAATGCTAAAATGGGGGGTAATCATTGTTTATTTTCATGAATTATGCGTATCCTCTTTAATCAAACATTAAAAGTCACAGTATTTATTACTAGCTTATTAGTAGTGAGTTTTCTTAATAAACAGCCAATTCAACAACAACAGATTGTTGAAAATTTATCATTATCCCAAATAGTAAATTCTCCAACTAAAGGATTTACTCATGATATATCTCCGCAAAAAATATCTAATATAAATGTCAAGAGTAATGAAAGATCCACATTTTATTCAGTCATAAATGAATGGCAAAAATATCAATATAGTGTTAATTCCAATCAAGTATTAAAAACAGGGAAATTACCAAATAATCCCATAAATTTTAATCAAGCTGATTTGTTAACCGTACTCACAAATACTAGACAATATTTTCAGAAATACTCTCAAGAAGATCCCGATATTCAACGCACAGGCATCTTAGTAACTCAAGGAGTTACCGTTAAAGATATTCTGAAAACATTAGATTTTATGATTGTCGTCTTAGAAGAAGACATTTCTAATAAGCGAACAACTCGGTTACAAAATCCTAACTTTATTAACGCCAATTTTCGCGTAATTAAATGGTCTGCTCATAACCCAGAAAATCCGCAGCAGAAACAATTAAGAATTACTAAATATGCAGCTTTTATTCATCCCGGTTCTCGACAAAAAACTTCTACATATAATACGCCAATCTACGCTATTAACGAAGAAGTAAGCCAAGAAAAATTTTACACTCAATATACCAAACAAGATGTTTTATCAGGTATTTATGAACCTGGAGGTAAAGAATTTGGTAAAGTTAAACCAATTGCTTATTTAACTCGCAGTGGTTTAGAAGCAGCACTCATGCAGGGAACAGTATTAGTTAATTTTACAGATGGAACTAAAGAGTTTTTAAACGTAGATAGAAATAATGGAATGTCCTATATTCGGGGCTTAAAAGCAACTGCACAAACACGTTATTGGTATTTTAAAGAAGTTGATGCAATTAAAGGCTATGGATATAAAATAGATGCCAAAATATCCATTAAACCAGGAGTAACATTTGCTGGGGATGTTCTCAATATTGGTTTAGGAAAAATAATTGTCATTGAAGATAATCAGAGTGGACAGAAACGTTTAAAAATGGGCGTAATTGCCGATACAGGTGGAGCATTTTTACCTAATCTTTATCAACTTGATTTTTTAGCAGGAACTTTCACCAGTGAAAGAGCTTTTGAGCAATACATTCAAAAATTACCTGAATATACAAATGCCTATATTTTAGTGAAAAAATAAAGTCAGTTGTCAGTAGGGGCGAAGCATTTGGAAGATAAATTATCCGTCATTGCCAAAAATAGTTCTCCAAATGCTTCGCCCGTACAGTTGTCACATTTGGAAGATAAATTATCCG
>NZ_LJOQ01000033.1:0-37169 GCF_001672255.1 Anabaena sp. AL09 | reverse complement strand
TGCTTCGCCCGTACAGTTGTCACATTTGGAAGATAAATTATCCGTCATTGCCAAAAATAGTTCTCCAAATGCTTCGCCCGTACAGTTGTCAGTGGTAATTAGATAATTTTCTTTCTCCTGATTCTTGATAGCGAAGCGTGGCGTTAGCCATACTCCTGACTCCTGACTCCTGAACTGCTACTTTATTTACAATCCTGCAAACCATTCATAACCCAAATCCTGCCAATAACCTTTAACAGTTGATAACTCACTGGTGAGGGTAACTCGTGTCACCCATTTACTTTGTTTATAGCCAAGTTTAATGGGTGAAGCTAACCGCAAAGGCGCACCATTTTCCACAGGCAAAGCTGCACCATTTTTTTGATAAGCTAATAGGGTTTGTGGGTGTAAAGCTGAAGCTATATCCCAACTTTCATAATAACCATCTGCTGATTTAAAATAGGCATATTTAACCGAGGATTTAGGTTGAGAAAGGGCGATAATTTCCCGCAAACGAATGCCATTGAGCAGGTTTGTACATTCCTATGCCTGTAAATATTGCCAGTAATAAAATAGGAATGATTGCTGTATAAATAATTCGATGCCAAGCATAATTTAAACGTTGGTGATTTTGACTTTTTTGTAATGCCTTGATATCTTTTTCGCTAACAAATCTATTTTTCCAGCGTTGGGTAACGAAAATATAAATTCCATAGCAGAAAAGATTCAGAGAAAATAGCCACATGGCTGCAAAATGCCAATGTCTACCTCCAGCCAACCAACCACCTAAAGTAAACAGGGGGAAAATATAGAATCCACCACGGCCGCCAAAAACAGGATTAGCATTATAAATTTGCAATCCACTGGTGATCATAATAAATAAGCTGATGAAATTACAATAGTGGAAAATTTTTGCCCCTATTGCTTGGGTGGGTGATTTACGTGGTGTTTCCGGAGAATTCATAGATAGAATAGGAAAAATTTAATTACGTTATCAGTATTTTGGGGATAATTGACTGAGAGGATGTTTGAAAAGTGGTATTCCGTAATTTTCATCACATTGCTAAATCCAGTTCCCTCCCCTTTACAAGGGGAGGGTTAGGGTGGGGTAAAAAATATTTGATACATCAACCATAACTTTTCAAACACCCTCTGAGTGAGAATGTTTGTTAACCCTAGAAAGTTGAAATATTCTCAATTTTCGATTCTAGATGATTACGTATTTTACATTGTAATAGTCCCATCACATTACCTCTCTTGCAACTAAGTTTTTACGATTACTCCAAAAACATAGTTAAATTAGAAAAGAAGAGGTAAAAGATCAACTATATTCTTTCCTCTGTCCCCTGTCCCTCCTGCCAATTCCTAGCACGTTTGGAAAATTAACTGGCAATTTTTAGTTTTTGGGATAGAAAACAACGAACTACTAACAACTGTATTTTAAGATGCTGGCTCTTTTTACAAATTTCCGAGATGAATTCGCCTCTGGTGCATCAAAAGCACTCGCCAATTGGTGGTCAGAGTTCACCCTTCAGACCAAACTCCTAGCCGTCGCCACCCTCATGGTTTCCTTGGTCATGAGTGGTTTGACCTTCTGGGCTGTAAACACAATTCAGCAAGATGCACGTCTCAATGATACCCGCTTTGGTCGTGATTTAGGATTACTCCTGGCCGCAAATGTAGCCCCCCTAATTGCTGATCACAATTTAACTGAAGTTGCCCAATTTTCTCAACGTTTTTTCAGTGCCACTTCTAGCGTGCGTTATATGTTATACGCTGATGAAACTGGGCAAATGTTTTTTGGTCTTCCTTTTTGGGAACCAGAGGTAGAAAACTCCCTCACTATTAAGCGCTATATCCAACTACCAGAAGATTATTCTGACAATCAAGATCAACCAATGGTTAGGCAGCATAACACCCCCGATGGTGCAGTTACAGATGTATTTGTGCCTTTAATACTAGATAAAAAATACTTAGGTGTATTAGCAGTTGGTATTAACCCTAACCAAATCGCAGTCATATCCACTAATTTCACCCGTGATGTTACCATTGCCGTTTTTATCACAATTTGGGTCATGGTGATTTTAGCAGGAGTAATTAATGCTTTAACTATTACTAAACCTATTAAAGAATTGCTAGTAGGTGTTAAACAAATTGCGGCTGGAAATTTTAAACAGCGCATAGATATCCCCCTCGGTGGTGAACTAGGAGAACTAATTTTCAGCTTTAATGAAATGGCAGAACGGCTAGAACGTTATGAAGAACAAAATATTGAGGAATTAACCGCCGAAAAAGCTAAATTAGAAACCTTAGTTTCCACTATTGCTGATGGTGCAGTTTTGATTGATAATAATATGCAAGTAATATTAGTTAATCCCACTGCTAAACGGATTTTTAATTGGGAAAGTGTGGATGTTGTTGGTAGTAATATACTCCATCACTTACCCCATACTGTCCAAATGGAAATATCCCGGACTTTATATGAAATGGCAGCAGGTGAATGTGAAAGTGCTGAATTTCGTATCCTCCTAAAACAACCTACTCAACGCACAATTCGCATTGTTTTAACCACAGTTCTTAACCTCCAACGGGAAAGTATTAAAGGTATCGCTATCACTGTCCAAGACATTAGCCGGGAGGTGGAACTGAATGAAGCTAAAAGCCAATTTATCAGCAATATTTCCCATGAATTAAGGACTCCTTTATTTAACATCAAAACCTATATTGAAACTTTACATGATTATGGCGAAGATTTAGGTATTGATGAACGCAAGGAATTTTTGCAAACAGTTAATAATGAAACTGATAGACTCACCCGCTTGGTTAATGATGTTTTAGATTTATCAAAACTTGAATCTGGTCGGAATTACACTTTTGATAAAGTAGATTTACCACAAGCAATAGAACAGACATTACGGACTTATCAGCTTAATGCTAAAGATAAAGGTATTGAACTGTGCCAGGAACTGACTCCTGATTTACCTTTTGTTCTAGGAAATTATGACTTGTTACTGCAAGTTTTTGGGAATTTAATTGGTAATTCTCTTAAATTCAGTCTAGCTGGTGGTAAGGTAGTTATCCGTGCTTATCAACTAGATGCCAATTCTCATTCTCAGCATCATTCTGGTAACGTGAGAATTGAAATTAGTGATACAGGAATTGGTATCGCACCAGAAGATCAACAGGCAATTTTTGACCGATTCTTTCGTGTAGAAAATAGAGTTCATACTCTAGAAGGAACAGGTTTAGGTTTATCAATTGTCAGAAACATTATGGACAGACATCATAGTCAAGTTAATTTGGTGAGTGAAGTTGGTATCGGTACTACTTTTTGGTTTGATTTAGAAATATTTGCGGAAGAGATTTCATCAACTGGGGAAATTATGCCAGAAAACTTAGAAGTAAACAAAGTTTAAGGGCAGTTTTCGTGATTCTGTTATATCAAGAGTTGAACAAGGTTATTAATAAACAAACTAATAACAAAGTTAGTATTAATAACAAAGTTTGATGGCGTTTTATCCAATTATTAACCCTTGTCCTCAAGTTATAATTAGAATTTTGCTTTTGCAGTTCTAATTTACTTTCTTCTATATTTTGATAGAGAGTACAATCTTGAGCATAGGGATATTGAGGAAAGTTACAGGTATGATCAAAATGATAGCTACAACTGTCGCATAGATGATCATTTCCTTGAGCGCGGTGCAAAGGAATACCAGGATGTCCATAAGCTTTCAGCAATAGCCGACACTGAGGACAAGTAATTGCTTGACTATCAATAATTTGATGACAACGAGGACAAGATATAGTAGCCAAAACAGAAAAAGGATAGGTAATTAAACATCTTAATTTTATCTATTATCTGCACTAATATCAATAATTCATCCGTATTTATCTGCGGTTATCTGCGTTTATCTGCGGTCAATAATTCTTGAAATCTGATTTTGCAAAGAAATTGGGAATATAAGATTTTGTTGTCACTTCAAGACGTATACTTAAATAATGACGGCGTAATTGGAGTTGATAAAGTAATGCCTAAAAAAAATCTTTCTAACTTAATACAAGAAGAAACCACAAAATTTACACCCCTACAAGGTGAACCTGTAATTGAAATTTCGGCTGAAGCAGTATTAGAAACCCAAGTACAAACGGATAATAATCAGTTAGAACTAGAAGCCAATATTAAAGAATTGCAAGAAGCAATTTCTACATTAAAACAAAAAGAATCTACTTTAATCAAGCAAATTAGTGATTTACAAACAGCTTTTTCAGAAAAAGAAGCATTGGTAGAACGTTTGACAAATGAACTTTACGAAACAAAACAAACCGCTTTACAACTAGCAGATTCCAACTCTCAGTTGCTAGAAGAAATCAAGGTTTTAAACCAACCTAGTCAACAACCTCATCCACAACTTAGTCAACAAGCTAGTCAAATTTCCAAATCCATTCAATACAAAAAATCTCATAGGTCAATAGAACGACTTCAAGAAAAACCCAATCAAGACAGTGAGGATTTTTCCAAAAATACTTGGTTGTATGATTGAAGTTAAGAATTTAGATCCCCGACTTCTTCAAGAAGTCGGGGATCTTGTTGCTAAAACTCTAATATATGTTCAGCGACAATTTGTGATTGTTCCAAGTGAGGAATATGACCACAATCTTTAATCCAAATTAGCTGACTTTGGGGAATTGCTTTAGCAAACTTGGGAGCGTCCCCAATTCCCAAAATTTTATCACT
Organism: Anabaena sp. AL09; assembly: GCF_001672255.1. Lineage (NCBI taxonomy): Bacteria > Bacillati > Cyanobacteriota > Cyanophyceae > Nostocales > Nostocaceae > Anabaena > Anabaena sp. AL09. The sequence goes on along the minus strand of NZ_LJOQ01000033.1, from coordinate 32,455 downwards.
ATCGCCCCACAAAATTAAAGTTGGTTGCTCAATTTTGGCCAGTTGGGGAAATTTAAAAGCACCATAACCGCCACTTTTGGTAAAGGCAATTAAGGCTTGAGTCCAATTAGGCATTTGTAAGTGTAATTCTCCACAGCACAAAGCATCCTCGGAGATCAGATTGGGGTTTTTATATGCAGTTCGACAAATGCTCTTCCGCACTTTGGGATTTCGCAAAAATTCCGTCGCCCAATAATCCAAAGGTGGAAATATATATTTACTTAACGGGGAATTACCTTTCAAACCCGCACTATCTATTAATACCAGTTGTTTTACCGCCTCTGGGTAAGTGAGGGTAAAATCTATAGCCGCAGCCCCACCCATTGACGCACCCACCAAAATCACAGGTTGGTTAATCAGGGTTTGCCAAAATGAGTAAAGATGGTTTTTAATCGTGACCGAACTGTAAGCAATCCCCGGTAATCTATCTGTAAAGCCAAATCCCAATAAATCTACAGCCCAAACTGCATTTTTTTCAGCTAGTAAAGGCAAAAGTCGGCGGTATTCCAGCACCGAACTATCAAAACCATGAATTAATAAAATCGGTGTACCACCATGACCTTGTTGGACATAAGTGGTATTAATGGGTTCATTGGCGGCATGAGTAATAATCGCCTGACTTTGGATATTTTGAGCCAAAGCGATGGATGTTGGTTCTGTGAGTTGCCCAACTGCGGCAGGAAGAAAACTTGGAAACATAAATTCCAGTTTACATCAGTGCGGATCACCTTAGCTAATACCCAGTCACCAATTAAAAAAGAAAATTTCCGCAAAAATTAAAATAGGGACACAATCCACGTAAAATAGGAATCAATTATCCCGATAGTAGGAGATTTAAGCCATGCCAATGGCAGTTGGCGCAATTGAAACATTAGGTTTTCCTGCGGTTTTAGCATCAGCAGACGCAATGGTCAAAGCTGCTAGTGTCACGATTGTTTATTACGGTATCGCGGAAAGTGGTCGCATGATAGTTGCTGTCAGAGGCCACGTTGCGGAAGTGCAAACAGCCGTAGCCGCTGGAATTGTTGCTGGTGAAGAAGTTTATGGCGGTGAGGTTATTACCCACTACATTATTCCCAACCCCCCGGAAAATGTGGAAACCATCTTACCTATCCACTTCACCTCCAAATCTGAACCTTTCCGTATTTTCTAAGTAAGTTCGCTATGAAAAATTGAAGCATTTCTTCATAAAAATTAACTTGTAGCAACCGATAACTTTATATTCAAAACAGGAGATTAAAAATGTCATCACAGGCAGTTGGATCATTAGAAACTAAGGGTTTTCCCGCCGTTCTCGCAGCAGCAGACGCAATGGTAAAAGCCGGTCGAGTTACCCTCGTTGGTTATATCAGAGTTGGTAGCGCTCGCTTTACCGTCAATATTCGTGGTGATGTTTCCGAAGTTAAAGCCGCTATGGCAGCCGGTGTGGATGCTGTAGAAAAAGTTCATGGTGGTACTCTCGAATCCTGGGTAATTATTGCCCGTCCCCATGAAAACGTAGAAGCTGTATTGCCAATTGCTTATACAGCAGACGTTCAACAGTATCGAGAATCTGTGGAAAATCCCATTATCGGTGCTGCTAGGATCTAATTTCATCTATTAGGTGCGTAATGGGTAATAGGTAATAAACCCCTATTCCCTCTTTCCCTAAATAGCAACTTGCATCAATAGTCCACAATATTATTATGTTCATAATCCCATAACGTCTGAATCTTTACATCAAATCCATTAATTCATCCGTCTTAATCTGCGTTTATCTGCGGTTAATTATTCTTGAAATATTATTCAATGTAGGTTCATCTTAATTTGATATTACGGTCTATGGAACGAATCAATTAGGAGTTATTACCTGCTACTAAATCGCTAAATCTAATTTCAAGGAGCGCAATGTTGCTATGACACAAAATGGGGTAAATTTAGCTCAATATTGGCAACAGCGACTAATTACAGAATGTCCAGAACAAAGTCAGGCTACTAGACAAAGTATTCTTAATTGGCTTTTGGGAGTGGATTTAGCACGGTTTGATCTACTTAACCCCAAAGAACTAGAAATTGCTAAACAAGCAATGGAATATCGGTGGCGAATTCTGCACAAACGCTATTTAGGTATGAGCAGAGAAAAGGCTTATCGTCAACTCATTAGCCGCTTGAGTAGTGTAGTGGCGGTAAGAAACAAAATTCAGATGTGGATATCTCTCAGCCGCGATCGCCAACGAAGCGCTATTGATGTGCTGCAAGAAGTCCTCCAAGAACTGATGCAAAGTGACTCATATATCCAACAACAAATGACTCATATTACCGCATTAACAACGGACAAAAGATTGCGGGATACGTTACTATTTGCCAGCATGGAAGAATATTGTTTACGTCCAGTTCGGAATCAACCAATATTAATGTACCGCTTTGTTAACTACCTGCGAAAAATCCAGAGAGGAGGCTTAACACAAGTACCTACTAGCGAATTAGTGAAACTTGTTTCTGAGGAAATTCTCACAGAAAATAACGACAATCCGATTAGCTTAGTTGATAATCAAGCGATCGCTCAATATCAAGAAACCCAACACTTAGAAGAACAACAAGCTAACCGTCAACTTGTACAGCAAGAATTTGAACAATACTTATTAGAAAATATTGGACAACAAGCAGTAGATTGGTTGCGCTTATATCTGCAAGGCAAATCCCAAAAAGAAATTGCCAAACAACTCAACAAACCCAGTAAAGAAGTATATCGGCTGCGAGAAAAACTCAGTTATCATGCCGTGCGAGTCTTTGCCATTAAAGGCCAACCAGAACTAATTGATCACTGGTTGTCTATTTCCCTAGAAGAACATAATTTAGGGCTAACAGAAACCCAATGGCAACAACTTCCAGAAAAAATCACTCCCATAGGACAACAAATCCTCAACCTCCGCAAAGCAGGTAACTCCATAGAAGTCATAGCCCAAGAACTACAACTGAAAACCCATCAAGTTCTAGGTGAATGGACAAAAGTTTATCTTGCAGCCCAAACCCTGAGAATTCAAAATTAGCATAAATTGAGAAAATGCCAGATTCACATAAATATAGCCTCAAATCTGGTAAATATGTCATAAGTTAAAAAGAGTGTCAAAGACAAAAATGAATTGCACAGATTTCTCACCAAGCGCAAGATATATTAGACTTAGGATGTCCAGTGGTATTAAGTACCTTCGCCTTACAGGCAGTATATCCCTAAGCCAAAATTACTGGTTTAGACTTATCTCCTTACCTTCTAGCTGTAGCTAACTATCGGACTAAACAACGTCGTCTTGCCCAAATCAAATGGGTACATGATCAAGCTGAATCTACGGACATGAATCCTAAATCGGAAAATTACAAAAAAATGCCAACTTATATTTTGACGTTGCTTAAAAGTACCGAACCTTATTTAGATGAATATTTTAGTTTGGACATTGAACAAGCCCTAATTGGGGCAGGTTTCCAATCTCCTACTATTACTAGCAATAGTCCTCGTTACCGTACTATCATTGCTCAGGTGAGTGGCTAATTTATATGTAGTGCTGTGGGCAGTTATCCCCCCCCTGCTGTTTTTGTGGTTTTACTACCGCAGAACTCCTGCTGCCCCACCGTGGTTAAATTTATTGATTTTGTTTATTATTGGCGCTATCTCTGGTTTTGCTGCTCTGGGCTTGGAATGGGCTATGGAAAATGTAGCTAACCGGGTTTTAGACTGGCAACAGATCCAGCGTCATTTTTCTGGTGTCGTTTTTCGGCAAATATTAGCGATCGCTCCCATTGAAGAAGGTTGTAAATTAGTAGCAGTTATTCTGCCCATTTGCTATTTACAACGTCAGTATCATCTCCGAGCTACTACAGTTTTTTTATTTACCATAGCCGTAGCTTTAGGTTTCACAGCGGAAGAAACCTGGATTTATTTATCTCATGGCACATCTTCAATTCTAGACCGCATTATTGGTACTCCAGTTCATGGGATGTTTTCTGCTCCTTGGGGGTACGCTTTAGGGATATATATTTCTGCTAGGAGAAGGTTGAATCGAGATCGGGATTTAATTTTTATCGCTTGGTTAAATTCTGTTTTCTTTCATGCTTTAGTCAATATTTTATCTATTTCTGTGAAGTTTTCGCAGCCCACAAATTTACTCATTTATGGGTTATTTCCTTTACTATTATGGCTGTTTTGGCGGTGGGAACAACTACTGCGAAAACTCCAGAGAAAACATCCTTTAGTGTTAATTTCTGGACATACATCCTCAGCCCGCACTTGGCAAAGGGGTTTAGTATTATTAATCCTATCACTAGGCGGAAATTCTCTATTTGGATTATTGATTCTAGCCCGAAAAATTAGTCTTTTGCGGTGGGAACTTTGGTTTGATCCGAAAATTTTCTGGTTTATAGTTCAAGAACTATTATTCAATTTTGGGTTAGGACTTTTAGCTTGGTTAATTTATCGCTATTTACGCAGTTTAGCCGGTCGTCGGCATTTGTTTAACCGATAATTAGCATTATGAAAACAACGGAGAATAAAACAATGACCATTATCACAATAGATGATGAATTAATTAATGAAATTATCGCAGTCAGTCACTATGAAAATGCACAGGAAGCAGTCATCAACATATTATCCAACTACTTGCAGCAACAAAAAAAAGAACTGCCTTTATTTGAGCGCTTACGTTTTATAGATGAGGAATTTGCCGAAGATGATATCGCCTCATTGTTTGAACGTGATCAAGACACAGGCAGAAATTTTGAACTATGATCTATCTAATTGATACCTGTGTAATGTCTGAGTTTGTTACTAATTATCAAAAAAATACCTTTTAAGTATAGAATGTATTTTTACCAACTAAGAAATGATCTAATTGCCCAGCTTTGAGTTCCTATGCTGTACAATATAGTTGTACAACTTCTAAAAAAAGAGAATGTTAAGCAAAGAAACTACTTACTCTCAAGCAAGGTTAAATTTAGCAACTATTTTAGATCAGGTGTGTGACCAACGGGAAATTATAGTAATTAAACGTCGTAATCAGAAAAATGTGGCGTTAATTGCCGAAGATGAACTTTCCAGTTTATTAGAGTGTGTTTATTTATTAAGATCACCTGAAAACGCTCAACGTTTATTTCGGTCTTTAGAATGGACTCAAACAACAATAGAAACTCCTCAAACATTGGCTGAATTAAAAGAGGAGTTAGGAATATAGATCCCCGACTTCTCCAAGAAGTCGGGGATCTGGATGTGTTTAAACTATTGCCAATACGGGTTGACTTACTGCTGTATTAACAGATATTGATTCAGAATCAGCCGCATAGATTTCGCAAGCGTTATTGGGACTTTCCACCAGTTTAACTTTGTAAAGAGTTGCACCCAATTCTTGAATAGGCGATCGCAAAGTATTACTAATATAAAGAGCAATATTTTCCGCAGTCGGCACAACTTGATTAAAGAAAGCAACATCCTTATTTAAGAAAGTATGATCAAATGGCTCAATCACGTAATCTGTAATTATCTGATTTAAAGCCCCCAAATCAATCACCATACCCGTAGAGGAATCAATTTCCCCTTTTATAGTTACTTCCAATTGATAATTATGTCCATGTCCATTTACACGAGCGCATTTACCATAAATTTCCGTGTTTTTTGCCAAACTCAAATCAGGGTGTGCCAATCTATGAGCAGAGCTAAAATGAGTGCTAATACTCAGATAGCCTGACCTATCTTTACCCGGATAATCTGCCCAAAGTTGATGACTTTCAAACAGTTTAATGTTGGCTAGTTTCACTCCCAATTCATCAATGGGTGATTCTAAAAGACCATGAATGTAACGGGAAATATTCTCTGTAGTGGGGACAATATCGGCAAAATAAGGAATATCTTCATTCACACAAGAGTGATCAAATATTCTCACCACATAATCTTCCACCACTCGATTTAAAGCAGCTACATCCACAATCATGCCAGTACGGGAGTCTATTTCCCCTTCCACAGTCACCTCTAGATGATAATTATGACCGTGAGTCTGAGTACATCTACCATATTTATCAACACTGAGGTTAGGCGCTAGACGGTGAGCAGCGCTAAAATGAGTCCTGATAGTCAAATTAGCTTTTTCTCCCTCTCCCTGATAATCAGCCCAAAGTTGAGGATGTTCAAATAACTGGACGCGCACCAAAGGTAAATGGGGTGCTAAACGTTCCCAAATCACTCGCGCCATATTTTCCGTAGTGGGGAGAGTTTGTTGAAATTCTGTCCACACATCATTCAGATAGGAAAAATCTAGTTGACTGGTAACTTCCTCTTTGATGACGTGCTTGACATCAGACAGGTTCAGCACCATACCATACTCATCTAATTCCCCAATCATGGAAATGAACAAGACATAGTTGTGTCCGTGTCCGGGAAATTTTGAGTAAGCACCAAATTTTTCTAAATTCTCAATTTGACTCAGTTCTGGGAACCAATACCGACCAACTGCTGAAAACTGATCGCGGCGATTAACAATACATTGCATGATTATACGAGGAAGAGAACTTAATATTTCTTAAACTTTCACTATTTACAGCATAAACCAATTTGTTACTTAGGGTTTGCTGAAAAAGTGGCAAAAGGCAAAATCAGGACTTCTTAGTTCTTCAATCAAGATGCAATTATAAGTTTTTATTATTTTTATCAGACAAGTTATAAGTTTTAATAATCAAAAATAAGAAAAAAGATGTTCTTTTCCAAAATTGGCATAAAAAACCCGAAAAAATCCGCTTTTTGGGAGGCTCTACCTCCCATGATATTTTATATTAAGGGATAGGCACAGATCGCAATAACCGTTCAACTATAGTTTTGGCATTTCTTCCCCCTCTAGGAATCAGACGATGACAAAGAACGTGCGGTGCGAGAAACTTGACATCATCGGGAAGAGCATATTCTCTACCTAAGATAAAAGCCAAGGCTTGGGAAGCTTTTTGTAACGCCACAGTACCACGAGGACTCACACCAAGAGTGATTTCTTCATCCTGTCTAGTAGTTCGCACCAATTCCAAAATGTATTGTTGCAAAGATGCTTCTACCTTGACTTGGGAACAAGCTTGGCGTAATGCTTGGACTTCTTCTAAAGTAATACAAGGCTGTAAATCAGCAACTTTTAAACCTGCTTGCAGATTTTGCAGCATTTGCAGTTCTTCAGATTCCGAAGGATAACCCAAACTCAAAGACAGCATAAACCGGTCCATTTGGGCTTCTGGGAGGGGAAACGTCCCTTGATACTCAATAGGGTTTTGGGTAGCAATTACAAAGAATGGCTGGGGAACTAGACGAGAAACACCATCAACTGTTACCTGATGTTCTTCCATTACTTCCAGTAAAGCGGACTGGGTACGGGGTGTAGCCCGGTTAATTTCGTCCGCTAGGAGGACGTTAGCAAATACAGGACCTTGTAGAAATGTAAATTCCCCACTTTTAGGATTCCAAATATTTGTGCCGGTGATATCTGTGGGGAGTAAGTCAGGGGTACATTGTAACCGCTGAAACTTACCATCTACAGAACGGGCTAGAGACTTGGCTAAAAGGGTTTTCCCGACACCGGGGACATCTTCTAATAAAGCATGACCACCACCAAGTAAAGCTACTATCACTAAGCGGATGGCTTCATGTTTACCAACGATGGTACGAGCCAAATTTTGTGTTAAAGCGTCAATTTTTTCTCTCATGCAGTACCTGGGGGGGAAATGGAGAAGGCTTACTTCTGAGTTTTGACTAAAAACTTGTTTAATAGTTTAGCCTTTTGTACAGTATTCCCACGTAACACTCCTAATCCAGCATTAACAACTAAAAATTTCTTGAGCTGCTGTACAATCAAGTTGAATTTGGTTTTTCAGTGCTTCTAAGGAGGTAAATTCCTGTTCGGGACGCAAAAATTTTACTAACTGTACCAGCAAATTTTTACCATACAAATCACCAGACCAATTTAAACAATGTACTTCTACGCTAGTATCTATACCATGAACTGTGGGACGATTGCCAATATTCATGACTCCAAAATGTTGAGTGGGAGAGTTGTCTGGAGTTTCGTTATCAATAATAACCTCCACAGCATAAACACCATGACGAGGTAAGAATTTATCTTTTGGTAGTTGAATATTGGCGGTAGGAAAGCCGATAGTTCTCCCTAATTTTTGACCTGTTACTACTATACCTGTAAGGCTGTAAGGTCTTCCCAAAAGACGATTTGCTTTTTGAATATCACCGACTTCCAAACTTTCCCGGATTAATGAGGTACTAATGCGAGTATCATCTGCTGCGGAAAAGTTTTCCATATCAGTTTTTATAGGAACTATGGTCACGGGTATATTATATTTTGCTGCGAGTATTTGTAAGTCTTGAGCAGTACCCATGCGCTTTTTGCCAAAACAAAAGTCTTGTCCAACGCTAATCTGTTGACATTGTAGTTGTTGAACCAGGATTTTATCTACAAATTCTTCAGGGGAAAGGGCAGATAGTTCTCTATCAAAAGGTAATAATACCAATTGTTCCACCCCAAGCGATCGCAATTGTGCAACTTTTTCATCCAGTGGTGTTAACAAATCACGGGGAAGTCCTGTAAAAAACTCCTGGGGATGGGGATCAAATGTGACAACGGTTGAGTACGGGCGAACTGAATTCTCCTCACCCCGTGCTGACTGCAATACTGGCTGAATCACTCTTTGATGACCAAGATGAACACCATCAAATTTGCCAAGAGCAACAGCAGTTGGTGTCAGCAGTTCTTCTGTTGCAGAAGCAACCCATACAGAACACCCATTTTGAGACAAATTTAACACTTGGATTTTGGGATTTTAGGTTTGTTTTCGCTATCAGCGGTTAGCTACTGTTGAACCTTTGGTTCAGCCATTTATAACGATGTTGACGCTCTCGCGCTGTTAGATATCTAATCACCAATCTAATCTAAAATCGAGAAATCAGGTGATTAAATTGGTTTTTGACTGGGTATACCAACCGCACGGGGAAAACTAATTGGTGTGTTTGCTACTTTTCGTAAATAAAGACAATGACGAATACTATTACTCAAGGGAGTAGAAAATTCTTCAATTAGTTCAATTACCCCACCTAATTGGGTAACAGCAATTTCTAAACTTTCATTTTCGGCTTGAGTCCAAGTACCGCGATAAATTACCGCTAAACCGCCTTTTTTTACTAAAGGTAAAGAATATTCAGCACAAGCAGAAACATTACCCACAGCCCTAATTACAGCTAGATCATACTGTTGTCTGTGTTGAATTTGCTGACCAATTTCTTCGGCTCTCCCCAATAAAGTTTTGGCATTATTCAGAGCAAGTGCTGATAAAATTGTCTCAATAAAACTAATTTTCTTGCCTGTAGAATCTAAAAGCGTAACTTGAGAATTAGGAAAAACTAGAGAAATTGGGATACCAGGAAAACCTGCACCCGTACCAATATCAATTATCCGCTTACCCTTTTCAATACCGGGAATAAATACTTGTTTAGGTGCAATTCCTCGCAAAGAATCCCAAAGATGTTTTTCCCAAAATTCTTCAGGTTCAGTAATGCGAGTTAAGTTAAGTTGACAATTTCCTGCCAAGATTAATTGATAAAGCTGTTGAAATTGGTTTTCTTCCCAATTTGTTGGTTGCCAATTCAGAGTTTTTTGCCATATTTCCCCCATTTCTGGCAAACTAGTTATAGGTAAAGATTCTAAATTCATTGGTTAAAATTAATTTTTTTAAGTTATTTTGGCGTTACTGATTAAGGGTATGAATTTTAGTCTCACGCCAAGGCGCAATCACGCAAAGGAAAGAGTTTTAAAGGTTCAATTTGGGAATTTCATACCTAATTTTATGTGAAGCTACATAACATCATCAAATCCATGAATTCATCCCTCCTTATCTGTGTTCATCTGCGTTCATCTGCGTTCAATTACTCTGAAGATTAATTTAGAATTAAGCAGATTTTACCTCTTCTCCCTGACTTCTGACTCCTGATGTTAAGACCCCATGATCTAAAGTCCAACAATAATCAGCTATTGGTAACATATCACCAGCGTCGTGTGTTACAACTAACAATGTCCAATCTTTTTTGAGTTTGGCTAATAAATTCACCAATTGGCGACGCATTGACCAATCTAAACCCGCTGTAGGTTCATCTAATAATAATAAATTTGGTTGACGAATTAACTGCACCGCTAAAGCTAACCGTCGCTGTTGTCCACCACTTAAAGCATGAGGTGACGCAGATAAAGATAAATGATCTAATCCAACTTCTGTTAATGCTTGTTTAACCCTGTCTGCTCCCAATTCAGGATGTCCTAAGCGCAGTTCTTCTAAAATTGTCCCCCCGCAAAAATGTCTTTCTGGAAATTGAAATACTAAACCGGCTAATTGTTGTAGTTCTTCGGCTATGAGTCCCTGTTCTCTCCAGAAAACTCCACCAGCAGTGGGATCAGCCAATCCAGATAAAATTTCTAATAAGGTGCTTTTACCCGAACCGCTAGGACCAATAATTAAACCCAGTTTCTGGGGTGGTAGTTTTAAATTTATAGCTTGAAGAATTGCTTTTGGGCAGGCTGTGGGGTGATAAGTTAGATTTCTGAGATAGAGCATTTGTGAAGATTACCAAGTTATGAAAAATTTTGATGGAAATAGACGTAATTTATATTCACTATTTTTGCATTTTAGGTAATAGACACAACAATTTCAACTGTAATTATTCTGAGGGTTATCATGTTTAAACAGGTTTTAATGCCTCAATTTAGGATATTTTGGCGATTTACTCCATTTTTAAAGGTGACTGTAACTACTTCCATCCTTTTAAATATTTTAGTAAATCCATCCTTTGCGGGTGATCCATTTCGCTCTCGTGAACCTCATAAAATTGGCGATCGCACGGAAGCTGTTTTTAATGCTATTTTTCAGCAAGGAAATTACCCAGCAGCCAAAGATGCTTTACAAAAAGCCGTCTCTAGCGAACCCAATGAACCTTTAATTTACGCCCTTCAGGCTTCTTTAGCATATCAAAATCAAGATCAGAATAGTTTAGCAAAATACAGCCGAAAAACCCTGGAAACTGGACAAAATCTCATCGCTAGTGACCCATTACGTGGTAATTTATACACCGCGGTTGGTCATTTTTTAGAGGGGGCGGTAATTTTAAAGCGGGAAGGAACTGTAAATGGTGCGCCCCTCGCTTTTAGTCGGTTGCGGAAAGTCTATACATATCTTGACAGAGCCGAAGAGATTTCTGCTAGTGATCCAGAGTTAAACTTAATTCGCGGCTATATGGATTTAATGTTAGCTGTGAATTTACCTTTTACTAGTCCAGATGATGCAATTAACCGATTGGAAAAAAATGCAGCACCTGGTTATTTAGTAGATAGAGGTATTGCTTTAGCATATCGAGATTTAAAACAACATTCCCAGGCTTTAGATTATGTCAACCGCGCCTTAAAAACAACTGCTGACAACCCAGAAATTTACTATCTCAAAGCCCAAATTCTCCATGAAAAAGGAAAAAAAGAAAAAAGTCAGGATTTAATCAAGGAAGCAATAACTCATTTTGATAAAGCATTAGCCAAAAAATCTCAACTTCCTGCTAACTTAGTTAAACAAATTGAATATGAACGCAATCAGGCTGTCAGTGGTCAGTAGTCAGTGGTCAGTTGTTACAAAATTCTAGTTTTACCCATTATCAATTACCTGTTACAAAAATGGAAATTCAATTCCGCGAGTTTAATCCTTTTGATACTTGGATTTGGTTGAAGTTTAGCAATGTTCCCTCCCAACGGGAAAAACAATATGTAGAAGAAGTATTCAATTCCTGGTTTTATCTAGGTAAATTGGGAGGATTTAATGCGGAAAATCTGCAAATCCAAGATACAGGACTTGATATCAGCTACATGGACTATGATGCAAGAGGCTATGATAAAAGTCTAATGGCTTTGATGCACAACATGGGTGAATTTGAATATGAAGGAGAATGGGGACGTTGTTGGTTTGATTTAGGTACAAGTGATGCGATCGCCTTAGACATTCTGATCAACGCCCTCACCCAACTAACTGAAGAATACGTCACAATTGAAGAACTATACATTGGTGGTGAAAATCCAGATTGGCCTACAGAAGATAGCGAAAGTCGTCCCTCTTCAATTTACGATAATTAATTGTCATCATGAATAAAGAAGGTCAAATTCGGGTAATTGTTTTAGCCCTAATTCGAGATGGTAATCGAATATTTGTTTCTGAAGGATTCGATCCTAAAAAACAATCAATATTCTACCGGGCTTTAGGTGGTGGCGTAGAATTTGGCGAAACTAGCCGCATAGCCTTAGCTAGAGAATTTCAAGAAGAAATTCAAGCCGAATTAACAAATATTCGCTATCTAAGTTGTATTGAGAACTTATTTACTTTTGACGGTAGACAAGGACATGAAATCATTCAACTTTATGAATGCGACTTTGCTGATTCCCAGTTTTATCAAATTGAAAGTTTAACTTTTGCGGAAACACCAGAACGTCAACATCGCGCATTGTGGATAGATATTTCTCGATTCAAATCTGGTGAATTAAGATTAGTTCCCGAAGTCTTTTTTGATTATTTGTAATCCTAGATCCCCGACTTCTTTGTTATATCTTGTTAAGAGGGTGTTTGAAAAGTTATGGTTGATGTATCAAATATTTTTTGATTTTTATTGTTTCCCCCCTTTACAAGGGGAAAGGGGGGTAGCAATGTGATGAAAATTACGGAATACCACTTTTCAAACATCCTCTAATAAATAATCAATTAAGTTGAGAAGTCGGGGATCTGATTGCTATAGTAAAAATAAAGGTAAATACAGGAAGTTAATTATGACTCTACAATTAGCAAAACCACGCCTTAATACTTTTCGTCTCAATATTTCTCAATACCATCAAATGAGCGAAGCCGGTATTTTTTCAGAAAATGATAAAGTAGAACTAATTAATGGAGAAATTATAGAAATGTCACCAATTGGTAGAAGACACACAGCTTGTGTAAATCGTTTAAATTCAGTTTTTTCGCAATTACTGGGTAAAAAAGTCATAGTTGCTGTACAAAATCCGATTATCTTAAATAACCTATCTGAACCTGAACCAGATATCGCATTACTACAACCCCGTGCAGATTTTTATGAATCTGGACACCCTCAACCCCAGGATATATTTCTCTTAATTGAAGTTGCAGATAGCAGTCTGGAATATGATAGAGACGTGAAAATTCCTCTCTATGCTAGTAGTGGTATTACTGAAGTTTGGTTAGTTGATATTTATGAACAAGTGATTATTGTTTATCGCTACCCTAGCGAAAATGGTTATAGCGACATTCAAAAACTAAGTCGAGGAGAAAAAATGTCAATTCAAGCATTCTCCGAAATTAATTTAGTTGTAGATGATATTTTGGGATCAATAGTTTCATAGCCAACCTCTAAATAACATCCAATTCACATCTTCAGATATTGGTTATTGAGATTGCAAAAATATTAATCAAAGCAATAATGTTTTTTTACGTCGCTGGTAATTTCCCATTTACAAGACATCCCAGCGGGAAAAGTTACTAAATCACCTTTACTCATTTGTACTGCTTGTCCTCCATCAGGAGTGACAATAACATTACCTGCTAAAAAGTAGCAAATTTCTTGATCATCGTAAGTCCAGGAAAATTGGGATATTTCCTTTTCCCAAATTGGCCAGTTGAATACATCTAACTCGTTGAGATGTTGAAGATTTGGTTGATGTACGACTTTAATTTCCATGAGTTTTATTTAACAATAAGATTGGATGTCTTCTCCACACTTATCTACTAAATAACATAATGCGCGAAAACGCAAGCCGACAAACTGATCATACAGTGGGTTTAGTTTGCACATAGGTGGAATGTGAGCAATTGTTCTTCCAAAAACCACGATATCACGCTCGAAGGGACATTGGGCAGGAATTACTTTAGCAATTAATCTGGCAACTCGACGATTATCAATTTCGATTTCGTCTAGACGTTGACGGATTTTTTGCAAGAAATCAAACTTATTTTTAACTGAATGGTTTTCTTCGATAGGGTTGATAAAACTAGAGAGAATCATCGGTTCACTATTTGTTTTTAGCATTATTGTAAATCCTATGTAGATGAGATTGATAGAAACTGGACAATGTGGCAATTTACACTACAAATTATCTTGGCAATTTGGACTGAACTTGAAGAACGGTAAAGTAGTTGAACTAATTTTTATTAAAACTGGCTTTGTGTTGAATAACTGTTCAGTTGAATACAAAATAACAAAGAAAATATAAAAATGGTATAGTCTTAGCTTATGGATTCCTGATATTGAATATAGTAATTTTATATATAAAATTACTATGGGAATTGCCAAAAACACTGATGTATATAGCTTTCTCCTCCAGCTAGACTGCATAACCATTAGGAAACGATGACATTAATTTTAGGTGATAGAAGATCAATAAAAAAGCTATGCAAGTTACTTTATCGCAGGGAATAAGGAACAGGTAATTTTCTTCTGACTCGGTGACTCCTGACTCGTAGTCCCTGCGTCCCTACCTCCTGCTAACGCTGGCAATTTTGCAAAATATAACTACACAACTCGCAAAAACCATCTCCTTCGGCTGCTGTAGTTATATATGTAGGTTGATGCTGTAACTGATTTGTATACTCCTGGATATTTGCCACACCTACGGATATAGGAAAATAACGCTGGTTAAATAAACTTTCATCATTGGGACTGTCACCAACAGTGATAACCTGTTCTGGCAAGTATGTGGGAAAATATTGATCTAAGACTTTTAATAAACCAGCAGCTTTATTTTGTCCTTGGGGTTTAATATGGCACTGAATATTGCTGTAAGTAAATCCCCAACCCATCTGTTTACAAAGATCACTTATATTTTTTAGTTGATCAGTCGTTAGTGAGGTAAGATCAAATGTCCAGTCTGTGACTCGAAATAAATTATCAGCAGATGCTCGGATTTGCGGAAAATAAGTTTGTAAGTTCACAAAGGTTCTAGCTAAATCTTGACGATGGTTAGCCAAATCAGGAATATGCGTGAGTGTAACTGGATCAGAATTACCTGATGGATAAAATAAACCACCATTTTCGGCAATTGCACCGACAATGGGCATTAAACTACTAATAGCACTTACCCACCCAGCCGAACGTCCAGTCACAATCAAGACCGGAATTTTGGCTGCTGATAGACTCTCTAAAGTATTTAGCAGTTGAGATGTAAATCTGCCATCTTTAGTTAGTGTCCCATCCATATCTGTTGCTAATAGGCAAATATGATATGAATGCGTAGATGTTATATCAGACAATGGCTGTATATTGATAAAATGCTGATCCAAGTGACTAATAGGTTTGTACATATGACATGATCAAGACAATCTAAAAAATACTTATACCACAGCCAACTACTAAATAAGATTTGGGTATTCTAAACATCAGGAGTTAAAAGGTTCAAATTGTGAATTATGGTTAGTACAATTTTTCTGGCTCAATCGTCTAGATTGAAAACAACAAAAACGAATACAGAAGTTTCTAGCAATGAATTCCCAGCTATACCATTGCTATTGTGTGCTAGTGGAGGACTGGTTTTAGCTCTGGTTGCTGTAATTATTTATGGCAAAATTTTAGTGCAAAAGGGGGAGAAAAAACTAACTTTTGAAAAATTCCGCACACGAGAATTAGAGAAAAAGCTGAAGTTAGCTTTAGAAACTATTCGCAAAATGGAAACTAATCCAGATTTAGTTCACTCACGGGACTTTAACTTAGATTATCTGCGAATGCGGATGTCAGAGGAGGTATTCTATTTTGCCCTAGTTAATCAAATTAAAATTAAGGTTAAAGATAAGATATCTCAAGTCCTACGTCCTGCTCAAACTAACCAAGGATCTATAGGAATTGCTAGTAATACTGGTAAGGAAATAGATGAAACTTTCGATATTGAGTATGAAACTGGTGTAGCACCCAACATTGTGAAACGGGTGCTGTTTAGAGCGCAAATTCGATTAATGAAGTTGCCAACTCAAGCTACTTCTTCTACAATTAGTCAAATTATGAATTGTATAGAAACATACCTTAGACCCAAGGAAGATGATGATACCTGGCAACCGACTATTCAAGGTAGGATTGTTTATATGCACTGGGATCAAAAGGCTAAACCTACCGCGTTGCTGATACTAGAACAATCAAATGAAGGCGTGAATGTGACATTTAGAACTAGCCGTCAAACCCCTCTGACAAAAAACAGTACGACAGCAAATTCACATCATGCAGACGCTATTCAGAAATAATCACAACTTGAAATTACCAATAAATACCGAAAAATTCAAACTGGAAAAAAATTTTGGTTTGGAATATATCACTTGTATTGAAGAAGACGGATCATCAAAATTAGGAGTTGTGATTAGAAGCAACATTTTGAGCATCACGGGTCAGAAGACCATCTTCCATTTCGACAATGCGATCAGCGATATCTAAAATCCGGTTATCATGGGTGACTAATAAGATAGCAGTTCCCTGTTCTTTAGCCAAACGCTGCATGATTTCGACTACATCACGTCCTGATTGTTTATCTAATGCGGCTGTTGGTTCATCTGCTAATACTAAAGGAGGATGATTAACTAAAGCGCGAGCGATCGCTATTCTTTGTTTTTGTCCACCAGATAAATTATCTGGATAGTAGTTAACCCGTTCTTGTAAACCTACAGATGCCAGCATATCTTCTGATTGGGAAATAGCTGTTGATTGGGAAATATTATTATTTAATTCCACAGCCATTTGCACATTTTGCCGAGCAGTTAAAAAACCCAATAAATTATGAGCTTGGAAAATATAACCAATCTTCCGTCTCATCTGTACCAGTTTGTTTTGACTAGCACCACAGAATTCATCACCTAAAAATTTTAAACTTCCCTCTTGCACCGATCTTAACCCACCAATCAAACTTAATAAAGTCGTTTTCCCTGAACCAGATGGTCCAGTCATAATCACGATTTCTCCAGCATATATTTCCAAACTAATATCAAATAGAATCTGTTTTTTCAGCGATCCTTTACCGTAGTAGTGATTGATATTTTTAATAGATATTACAGGTTCTTTGTTGATCATAATAGGGGAGTGTAGGAGTTCAGGAGTTCAGGAGTCAGGAGTCAGGAGTCAGGAGTCAGGATAAAGAAGGAAGAAGGAAGAAGGAAGAAGGAAGAATAAATATTGTTTTTTCCAATGATAAATGACCAATAACTCATCTAAAAAATATCGGCTGGATCAGCAGAACTTAATTTCCGAATAGCAATCATTCCCGAAATAAAGCACATTAAAATAGTTAACATGATTACCATAATGGCGCGATTATAACTCATAAATATAGGCAAAAGTGTAGCATCTCTAGCAACATTATAAAGAACAAGAGCGCAGCCAAATCCAGGTAAATAACCAACAACAGCTAATAAAAAAGCCTCTTGAAGAATTACAGTTAGTAAATAATTTTGAGTGTAACCTATAGCTTTGAGCGTAGCATATTCAGATAAATGATCATTGACTTCTGTATACAGAATTTGATAAACAATTACAGTTCCTACAATAAAACCCATAATTGTTCCCAAGGTAAAAATAAAGCCAATAGCTGTACTACTTGCCCAATAATTTCTTTCAAATTCAATAAATTCTTCCTTAGTTAAAACATTGATATCTGTAGGTAAATAACTTCGCAATTCTTGAGCTACTAGGATGGGATTTGCACCAGGCTTTAACTTAATAATGCCAATATCAATTAATCCCCGTTGACGATTATTAAAAATCCGTAAAAAGTTAACATCACTGGTAATTAAATTTCCATCTGCACCAAAAGATGCCCCTAATGTAAATAATCCACCGACCTGAACTTTTCTTCTTCGTACTTCTGCTGAAACAACTTTTCCTGAATTAAAACTATCAGCAATCGGACCATATTCTACTCTGGAAGAACGGTCATATAAAACAACATCAGGAAGTTTGAGTTTATTTAAATTTTCGTCTACTCCAGGTAAATCAAAAAGATTAACTTCTGGATTTATGCCGAAAATTAAGATACTGCGAGGGCGACCTGTAACAGGATTTCTCCAGCTTGTATAGTCTAAATATATAGGATGTACTGACTGAACTGTAGGCAAGTCTAATGCCTTATATAAACGGCGTTGGGAAAAGGTTTTCATTGCCAAAACAGCATTAGATTGACTGTTAATTAAAACCACTTCTCCGGCTAAACTGCTGTGCATTCTCACGTTACTGTAATAGAGTGCATCCCGAAAACCTAGCTGCATGAACATTAAAATATCAGCAAAGGCAATACCTGATAAAGCCACTGCTAGGCGAGTTTTTTCTCTTGTCAGTTGCAGCCAAGATAAAGGTATTTTTACTGCCATTTTTTATTTTTTTTGATCTTGATACTAATTAAGTAGTTGAACATGAATATTTGGCGTAGAAATAGGAAGTTAATTCTCATTAATTTCTACGGTGACTTTAGCATTTGTTAAACCGGAAACTTGCTTGGTAAATTCTGGAGATAGGGCAATTTTCACTTCGACAACTCTGGCATCAATATCTGCGGCTGGATCATTATTGAGGACATCTTTCTTGCCAATTTTTCTACCAATTGATGTAATTCTGCCTTTTAATTGACCATTAAATGCACCGTTGTCACTAGAGATAGTAGCACTTTGACCCAAACGGACTTTATTAATACTATCTTCAGGAACTTCTGCAACTACAAACATCTGATCTGTTTGTCCGATTTCCGCAATTCCATTTGCTCCCATGATTTCCCCAGATTTGGTATGAATTTTTAATATTTCACCAGAACTAGGAGCTTTAACATAGCTTTGCTGAAGTTCTACTTGAGCTTTTCTCATTAAAGCAATGGCATTAGTAACTTGTGCTTGAGCAACTTGGACATTTAGCGGACTAACTACTAATATTCTGCTCAATCTTTCTCTTTCTTCGTCTATTTGTCTTTGTAAAGTGGAGACAGTTTTGTTACGGTTGGCTGTGGCTTCAATTAACTGCTGTTGTAAGGTCGCTAGAGTTTTAATTTGATTAGCTCTAGCTTCGGAAACTTGCTGTTGAATAGTATCTATTGCCCGTTTTAAACTAGCTTCACTTTCAATTAACTGTTGATTTGTAGTTAACGCACTTAAGCGACGGCGATCGCGTTCTTGCTGAGAAATAGCACCTTGTTTGTATAAAAAATCATAGCGCCCATAATCTACTTGAGCATTTCGTTGTTCGGCTCTAATCCTCTCCATATTGGCTTTTAAAGAATTTCTTTGTCCCAGTAGTTCCGCTTCCAAACGGTTAACTGTGGCTTGTTGGGCAACTTTATCACCACTTAACTGGGCAGCAATTCGGCTAATTGTTGCCTGTTGAGCCTCTTTTTCCCCAGCTAGTTGGGCTTGTAACCGAGAAATAATGAATCTTTGAGCTTGAGCATCTCTTGGTGGACCAGCACTAACTTGGGCTAAATTCGCACGGGATTCTTGCAATTTAGCTTTGGCTTCTTCTACTACCGCCATACTGGTATCGCGGCTGTCTAAAATGGCCACAATCTGTCCTTGCTGTACTCGTTGCCCTTCTCTGACTAAAAGTTGTTGTACTCGTGAACTACCTGATAAACCCGCTGGAGCAGAAAGTTTAACTACTTCTCCTCTTGGTTCTAAGCGTCCTATGGCAGTAATACTATTAGGAACTGGAGCAACAGATACAGTAGAAGTCAGTTTTTTTAATTGTTCCATTCTCGCTGTAGCTAAGAAACCGGCAGCTATAGCTACTGGTAAAGCTACGGCAATACTCAACCAAATTTTTGGCTGCTCAAGTGCCTTTTCTGGGGATTTTGATTTTTCATTCACCCTTGACATGATATTTAACCTATTTATCTGAATTGTGGTGATGAAACTAAAAAAGTAAATTAGCTGTAATTAAAATCCACAGCAAACTTTATCCAAGATTTACACCTTTTTAGGTTTTTGTTTTGGCAATTTTATAACTATTGTTGGGTATGATTAACTTTGGATAAACTACACTCTGTGATTATTCAGGTGTATTATCTTTACATGAAAATTTCTATCTCAAAGCAACCTGGGATACAATTGGTAGATTTTATAAATCATTAGTAGTTGAGATTCCACACTTCGTTTTTAAGAAGATGTGCGAAATTTTAGAAGTTAAAGTTTACAAAAGAAAATAAAACTTTCGAGCAAATAGGTGAGAATTTTAACAATTAATAATTACTAATTATCAGCCGAAACCGAATAACTAGAAACTTGAGTGATTAACGTTAATTTTCCCTCCCAGAAGTATCCGTGGTGATGACTTCATATAAATTCTACATTTATCAGTTGAGGGAAAACGTAACGCATTTTACAGATAGATTAATAGCAATTTTTAATTGCCGACACTTCTGGTAATTCTGGCAAATCAAATAAAACTGTAGTCATATAATTTTCTGCCCAATCTACACCAAAAGCCTTTTCTAAAACTCTACGGGTTTTATCATTTTGTTGTTGTTTGGTACAATAATTATGTTGTCCAGCAATAATTTGAGCTACTTTTTCCGGTGCAACTGGACTAGATGCGATGGCTTGTGTACAATGGATATCTAAAAATGATTCTACGTGAGAAAGAAACATTGTTTCTTCTTCGGGGGAACTAGGACGAATAAATAGACAAAAATCGGAAAAAATATTTCCCCATTCTGGTAAATCACGAGGTTGAGAAAAGTTGGATGTGGTTAATTTACTAAGTTGAGAATTATAACCATCTGGTAAAATCCGCTCTAAGTTTACCGGCGAAAGATCGGCAATTGCTGCACTAATTTGACCTCTACCTCCGACTAAATCACAACCAAACATGGGAATATCATATTCTGGACGGGGAAACATCACACAGTGCAGAATATCTAACATATTCCCTACTCTTGCTAGTTCCAAGTGCATTTTGCGAAACTGGGGACTTTGATAACAGCGATTTTCGATAATTAGTTTTTCCCCTTCTAATTTACCTTCTACATATCCCAATTCTGCTGGTAAATGGTATGGTGATAAGTCTAGGTGTTTATGCCAAACTGCTTCAATACAATCAGCTAGTTGACGAATCAGAGGATGTTGTTGTTCACGAAGAGAAGGAGTAGAAGACATATTATTTGGAAAATACAATCTATTTGTTAGTTTACAATTATTTGTACCATTTTTTTATGCCTGGAAATATAAACAAAGAGTTATAGTATGGGCTGATCATGAAAATAAATTTATGTAACAAAAAGTGTAATTATATTCTGTAATATGATTGATTATCTGGGATACTGAATTGTAATATGTTAATATATAAATACTGACTCAAATAATACTTTTGCAGAAGCTAACGAAAATATTCTAGACAATGAAGATGAAACTGTATACTTTAACAAACAAAAGTTCGCCGAAATTATTTTCAATAAAATAGTCTATGATGTAATTGAAGAAGACGAATTTTGTGATGAGCATAGATATACTGATGAAGACAAAAGATTTAAAGAAAGATTCAAAAGCATATTTCTGCCCTTAATATCACTTAATGATAGTATTCAAGAATCTCTTTCCTATTTAGGCATTAATGAATGCAAAAAAGATTATGAACATTTTTTGCTAACAGCTATAGAACAGACATTATTAATTACTGAATTAGAAAATAAAATAGAAAATATTTCTGAAAGAAATGACCGAGTTATAGAAAAACTGTCTTCAATTGAATCCACTATAAATAAATATTTGTATAGCATCGACAGAAAAATTAACTCGTTGTCAAATATTTCTGTCAGTTATGAATATAAAAAAATAAAAATTTACGTAAAAAATAAACAGAAACAACAAGTAAAAGAAGTAGGTAGCTGGTTTAATAAAACAACAGAATATTCGTATGAAGATGCCTATTTTCTCATTATAGAAGAAAATGGAGACGAGGTCAAGAGTAGAGAAACAAAGTATTGGGAAAGAAAGGAGATTGATGAGGCTCAATTTTTATGGTTCTACCGTTCCCCTTATGATCAAACATCCTTTTAATATATCCAAAACCATTGGTGTTGAAAATATTAAAACCTCAAATCCAATCGGTGTAGGGGTTTCAGGGATATTTTACCGAAAATATCATAAAGGGAGCGGTAGAGCCATTTTTATCTGCATTCAATGCTAATTATGGAGTCAACGGATGGGAATTATTCAATTCACCAGAAACAATATATGGTGGATACGAATGTCTTATTAAAAAACAAACAAAAACTTAGATAAACTTTAAAAGTTATCACCAAATTATGATAACTATTTACACATAAATAACGACCATAAAAAAATATGAGCTATGACAGTACGCTGAAATACTTAATTGAAGAATATCCCCAAGCCATCGTTCAATGGTTGTTGAATACAGAAATTACAGAAAATCCAGAGTTACTAAAAACAGAATTAAACTTAGAACCAATTCGTGTTGATGGACTTTTTTTATTAAAAACCAACAACAATATTATTCATTTAGAATTTCAAACAGTTCATCAATCAAAACCGCCATTACCATTACGAATGCTAGATTATTGGGTGAGATTATATCGCCAATATGATACTAACATTGAACAAATTATTATCTTTTTAAAACCCACCACATCGGAAGAGGTTTTTATCAATGAATTTAGAACAGCTAATACTTTTCATCGCTATCGAGTCATCAGAATTTGGGAATGTGATCCTCAACCATTATTAGCAACGACTGAACTGTTACCATTAGCTGTATTAGCCAAAATTGATAATCCCAGAGCAATATTAGAACAAGTTGCAGCTAAAGTAAATATAATAGAAGATAGAAGACAGCAAATCAACGTCTCAGAGGGTGTGCAACTTCTAGCTGGAATTAGATTTGATGCGGATTTGATTAACGCTTATTTTCGGGAGGACATTATGCAAGAATCTGTCGTTTATCAAAAAATCGTTCGAGAAGGTTTAGAACAGGGAAGACGTTCTGAAATTAAATTAATTGTTCGTCTACTTCAACGTCATTTAGGAAAAATAGGGACTGAAACTCAAAATAAAATTCAAGACTTATCTTTTCTGCAATTAGAGGATTTAGGAGAAGCTTTATTAGATTTTAAAACTGAAACTGATCTAATTAGCTGGTTAACTGAACATTGTGATTGAAAAAATCATAATTTTGCAAACTATTGCCAAAAATCTATAACTTCATATCCCAATTCCCCGATCATCTGCCGCAATAAGGGTAAACTCAAACCAATGACATTACTGTGACAACCCTCAATTTTCTCCACAAATAAACTCCCAAAACCTTCTAAAGCAAATGCTCCAGCGCATTGAAGAGGTTCACCTGTAGTTACATAGGCAAGAATAGCGCGATCGCTCATTTTCGCAAAATACACCCTAGTAACTTGACATTTAACCACAGTTTGATTTTTAGTAGTATCAATCAAAACATGACCTGTATACAAGTCACCAAAATTACCTTGCATCAATTGCCACCGAGCGATCGCTTCCTCAGCATTTTCTGGTTTACCATAAATCCCCCCACCCATAGCCAAAACCGAATCACAACCCATCACCAAAGCTGATGGAAATTGGGAAACCACAGTTTCCGCCTTACACTGAGCCAGCGTTTTCACCAATTCCCCAGGTTCAGTCAGTTGTATTTGTGACTCATCAAAATCACTCGCACAAACCATTGGTTCAATTCCCACAGTTTGCAATAACCGACGACGGGCAACAGAAGCAGAAGCAAGGACAAATTGCGGAATTTTCATAAATTGCTGTATAAGTAATTTTTTGGGTAATTGATCATAGTTAATTCTCAATTACCACCATTTCTAATTATTAATAAACAGTGAAAGAACTCACAACTTCATCAATAATTCGTTGCAGTTTCTTCCAACGTTTCTCAGGAACAGAAGCATTAAACGTAAACAGCTTACCACGACTGATAGCCACACTAGAAATATTATGTCTTTCCTGTCCATTAGGAAATTTAACTCCATATTCTAGAAAGTAGTAAATTTTCCCATTTACTTCCCTTTCAGCCGCATTGATTAACTCAGCAGTCCGATCAGAACCGACAGGAGCAAGAGCCACCTTTCCTAACTTATAACCGACTTCTGTTGGTGTTCCCAATTCCGCTAAAGTTTTACCAGAGGGAACAGGACTAATTACCACAGACACATTTTCTGATACTTCAATTAAATCGTGAAACACCACATCAGGCCCATCACCAACTTTAACTTGTAACCAACCATTAGGATAATCAAATTGATAACCGTCAGCACTATCTACAAACCTATTAAGTCCAGCCGCATGAGCCACACCAACACTACTCAAGCTGAAGCTCAAAACCAATAATAAGATGAACGTAATTCTTTGCCACATTTTTTCAAATTCCTTTCAGCAGTCAACAATACAAGGTAAAGATAATTGCAAGTTTTTATTTTCTCATTAATCTGGACAATATGGAGACTTTAGTTTTGCCATCTTCTTCAGACTTGATAAGTATGTGTGCTACAATTAGACAGTCTCGCACCTTGTGGTCAAATAAAAATCTCTTTGTGGTAACAATTAAGCCCCAAAGACTTTGAAAAATATGAAAAAAGTTGTCGTTGGTCTTTCCGGTGGCGTTGATAGTTCCGTAGCCGCCGCTATGCTGCATAATCAGGGCTATGATGTAATTGGTTTAACTCTTTGGCTGATGAAAGGCAAAGGGCAATGTTGCTCTGAAGGAATGATCGACGCGGCTGATATTTGTGAACAATTGGGTATACCCCATGAAGTTGTTGATATTCGGGATGTCTTTCAAACAGAAATTATTGATTTTTTAGTGACAGGTTATAGTGTGGGAATTACACCTTTGCCTTGTTCCCAATGTAACAAAACGGTGAAATTCGGTCCAATGGTGGAATATGCAAGGGAAAAATTGGCATCAACGAAAATCGCCACAGGTCATTATGCCCAAATCCGCTACGATGACACTACTAACCGTTACCAATTGTTACGAGCAGTTGACCGCAACAAAGATCAATCTTATTTCCTCTATGACTTATCCCAAGACTTATTAGGGGCAACAATTTTTCCTCTGGGTGAACTGAATAAAACTGATACTCGGAGAATTGCCACTGAATATAACTTAAAAACCGCCGATAAACCAGAAAGTCAAGATTTATGCTTGGTAGAAAGCAATGGTTCTATGCGGGCATTTTTAGATAAATATTTAGCCCCCAAACCCGGTGATATTGTTGATGAAACTGGTAAAGTTTTGGGACAACATGATGGTGTTCATAATTACACTATTGGTCAGCGAAAAGGCTTAGGTATCGCCGCCGCCGCACCCTTGTATGTGATCGAATTAGATGCAGCTAATAACAGGGTAATTGTAGGCGATCGCACCAAAGGCACTCAGTCAGAATGTACCATAAATCGGATAAATTGGGTTTCCATAGCTGAACCTGTTACCCCCATTCGCGCTGAAGTGCAAATCCGTTATCGTTCCCAACCCGTACCTGTGACGGTAATTCCTTTAGCAGATTCCCGTGTGCGGTTAGTATTTGATGAACCGCAATTCAGCATCACACCTGGACAAGCTGCGGTTTGGTACGACGGAGAAAAGGTCTTAGGTGGGGGAATTATCGAGCAGTTTGGTTGAGTCAATTCTGTATAAAGATTCGCCAAATTTCTAAGGGAACGTTAGCGAAGCGTGGCGTTAGCCATACCACAGAGGCACAGAGGACACGGAGGAAAAAAGGCGATGTTAGTCGTTGTTGACGGTGTAATCTTTCTTAGGGAATAGAAGTAAATGTGGGAATTTGGGGACTATTGGGTTTTTGTATAGGTTTTTCGGTCATATATAGCAGAAGTCAGGAATCAGTTAGGAATCAAAGTCGCTTGTATGAATCCAATGGATAGGTTATTTTCTCAAATTACCCGAATTAGAAAAGAAAAACCGCAAAATACTATATTCTACGGTTTTAAGTATGGTGTGAGGAGTTAAACTCCATATCATCATAGAATATCAGCCCTCAAAAAACTCTCTCGTAACAATAATTTACTTATAATTATCAACCCAAATTATCCCATTTTTGAGATTTTTGATTTTAACTTAGTCATAAAAAAATAAAAACCGTGAAAAAATAAATTCACGGCTTAACAAAAAATGTGGTGTGAGGAGACTTAACTCTTATCTATAGCACCACCACAACTAGAACCACACCCCGCAGTACAACCATAGCAATATTCAGCAGTTTGAATTTCATTAATTATATCTAAACTACCAATTTCTAATAATTTGCTCACCGTCAACTTTTCACCATTGCTAGTTTTTGCAGGTAAATTCATCATTTGATTAAAGTCACAATCATAAATATTCCCTAAATAGTCAACAGAAATCTGCTCACGACACATTAAACCATCAATTGTATTTGCATTAAAGTGAGACTCTAAAAAATGTAAATAACTAGAATAAAGCTGTTTTCTTTCTAAATGAAACTTTGTTCTCCCCACAGGTATATTAGTAATGGTGAAAAGATGATTAAATTGAATATCAAAGTTTTCTGCTAAAAAGGTTTTATAAGCCTTTTCTAAATTTTCCTGTTCAGGAGTTAAAGAAAAATCTTCACTATTTGGTAATTGCGGATTATACACCAAATCTAAAACTAAATTTGGGTTTTCACCATAACCAATTTTATTTAACCATTGCAAAGCTTGAATTGATTGATCAAAAACACCATTCCCCCGCATTTTATCCACATTATCTGCTAAATAACAGGGAAGAGAAGCCACAATTCTAACTTGATGTTGAGCAAATAAATCTGGTAAATCCTCAAATCCCTCCACAAAATAAATTGTCAAGTTTGATCTCACAATTACCTGTTTACCTGCCTTTATAGCAGCTTCTACCAATGGCTTAAAACCATAATTCATCTCTGGAGCGCCACCAGTTAAATCAACAACTTTGATTTCGGGAAACTTCTCAATTAAAGTAATTAACTGTTGACAAATTTCCGGTGTCAGTTCCTCAGTTCTTTTGGGACTAGCTTCTACATGGCAATGGTTACAAGCTAAATTACAACGTTTTCCTAAATTAATTTGTAAAACGTTGATTTGCTTTTTTATCAAAGGTGAATTTAGCTGCTGAAAAAAAGGTGTAATCATAGAAGCATCTCTAGCACGAATTTCTATAAGAGGATGTTTTAAAAGTCATTCAACCTAAGAGGGTGTTTGAAAAGTTATGGTTGATGTATCAAATATTTTTTACCCCACCCTATTTATTGTTTCCCCCCTTTACAAGGGGGGACTAAGGGGGGTAGCAATGTGATGAAAATTACGGAATACCACTTTTCAAACATCCTCTAAGAGACAGGGGGAAGTGGCAGACTATTGATAATTGGAACATACCACTTGACTAAATCGAAAGTTTCCTATATCATGGAGAAACAACTCATCAATCATTCCCGAAATCTAAATAAAATATTTTTGATCGCTCCACTCCGTTACGGTAGGGAAGTGAAAAGAATAAGAGCGCAGAGCGCAAAAGAGCAAAAGTGCAGAGTGCTAACAAGTCCTCGCCGCACCACCACAAACAACCCGAAAACCAATATGCTCGTTGTCGTCGGCGAGAAAGGTGTAGTAGCGATAAGCAGAACGGCAATTCCCAGTATCGTCGTCCCACGAACCACCGCGCAGCACCTTAAGTTGACTGCTTAGACTTGTCCAATCACTGCCATCTGTAGGCGCATTTATATAGTTTTCATGCCACCCATCCTCACACCATTCCCACACATTCCCACACATATCATATAAACCAAAAGGGTTGGCGGGAAAAATTCCTACCTCTGTGGTTTCTTCTCGATATTGTCCTTTTTGTCCCTGCCCGTAAGTGTAGTTACCATCATAATTAGCTAAATCTGTAGAAATTGTTTCCCCACAATAAAACGGGGTAATAGTTCCTCCACGACAAGCATATTCCCATTCAGCTTCGCTAGGTAAACGATAGGTTTTATTTGCCATTCGGGAAAGTCTGGCACAAAATTCTTGAGCATCATTCCATGATACACACTCAACTGGCAAATTGTTGGTGAGCGAAGTCGAACCATCACCTTTAAAATAAGATGGATCAGATCCTAAATCAATCTTAACCTTTTCTAATGCGGCTACAGCCTTCCATTGTTTTTGAGTAACTGGATATTTACCCATGAAAAATGGGGGAACAGTAACTTGATGTTGTGGACTTTGAGAAGAATGATAACTTTCCTCATTTTCTGGAGAACCCATGATAAAAGTCCCCCCAGGAATAGCCACCATTTCTAAAATCACACCATTTCCCAAGTCTTGTCCAAAATAATTTGCTGCCATTTTAATAAAATTAATTATTTATTCCATCTAAATTAAACCATACTTAGTTGAGAAATAAAAGCAAAGATTAGAAATCTGAGGATTTTACCCCATTTTCTCGCTAGTTTCTCCTATTCTCTCGTTCCCATGCTCTGCGTGGAAATGTAGTTTTCTCCTATTCTCTCGTTTCTCTCGTTCCCATGCTCTGCGTGGGAATGTAGTTAAGAGGCTCTGCCTCTATTATACCTAGAGGTAGAACCTCCAAGATGACATTCCCAGTCAGAGACTGGGAACGAGAATTTTCTTGCTTTGCGTCTTTGCTCCTTTGCCTCTTTGCGCGAAACCTCAGCTAGATTAGATACAAGAATTACTCTTAACAACATCCCCCACCATCGTAATACCATGTAGAATTAGTAATAATGATTTCTTCAGGATTTGAATTTGCTAAATTGAGAGCTGTTTTATCACAAACCGCCGCAGGAATTCCTCTTTGTAAAATATGCCCATTCTTATCATCAAAAAATGCTTCCTTACCTGCATAAATCGCTGTTTTACCAGTAAAAATACAAGCTCCGTCTGCGGGAATATCTACCTTAAAAGCCACAGAATCAAGACTTTCTAAAAGCAGATTTTCTTTTAATTGATAATTGTGTTTATCTAACAACCGATAAGGACGACGAGCGCGAATTTCAATTTGTCCAAAACCAGCATTAATAATTAATTGAGTATATTCTTGATATGTAATAGCACCAGATAAACATAAAGCGCGTAAATGTTCATTTTGTTGTAAATGAGCAGGAATTTGACTTGTTGCAATTGGGTCACTCATCTGCAAGCGTCCACCTGGTTTCAATACCCGATATGCTTCTTTTAAAGCACGAGTTAAATCTGCTGGTTCAAAAATATTAAACAGGCAATTTTGCGCTACTACATCTACAGAAGCATCAACAACAGGTAAATTAAACGCATCTCCCGGACGAATTTCGACAAAGCTAGGATCAAACCAAGGGTTTTCTGTTGCAGCAATTTCTAAATTACGCATTGCAGCTTCTCGCATAGCTTCCACAGATTCAATAGCAATCACCGCACCAGGATGACGAGAAAAATAAGCAAATTGCAAAGCTTCTAAACCGCCACCGACACCAATATATAAGACTGTTGGTTCATTATTAAGTTCGTTGTGATGAACCGTAGTTCCACAACCATAGTTCATTTCCTGCATACCTAGAGGAATTTTTAGCCCTGGTAATTGTAAAGGTGTACTTTGAACACAACAAAGACCTATTTCTGGTGTTTGGGCAACTTGGCTGTAAAATTGGGCTGCGGTTTCTAAATAGGTCATAATCTCAAATTAGGGTTTATGGCTTGACTTTTGTGGTCAAAAAGAGTATTATACATAACTAATAGAAGGGGAGTAGCTGCTGGCAGTAAATCAAAGTTTTCTGTTCAGTATATCTAAGTCAACATACTGGTGATGAGCCTGGTTTAGATAGCGAATAAATAAAGTATTTGAAAGCGAGACCTTCACTGACTACACATTTAACTATGTGGAGTTCAGTGAGGTTTGATTGCTCTCATTGATACTCCACACAGGTAAAAAATCCTTTAGGAGTTTGAGAGAGTGTTAACAGCTTTTACCGCAGGTTTATTACTAATTACCATTTCCGAACTAGGTGATAAAACATTTTTTATTGCTGTGATTCTTTCCATGCACCACTCGCGGCGCTTGGTATTCACTGGTGTAGTAGCTGCTTTAGCGGCTATGACTGTCTTATCGGTTGCATTTGGGCAGGTAGTATCTTTATTACCAAAAATCTATATTCATTACGCCGAAATAGTTTTGTTTATTGCCTTTGGTTTGAAGTTAATTTATGATGCCAATAAAATGGGTGTATCTGCTACCGAAGAAGTCGCAGAAGAAGCACAAGAAGCGGTGGAAAAAGCAGATTTAGATAATTCCCAGCAAAAAACTGTTTGGTCAATTTTACTGAAATCCTTCGTATTAACATTTATAGCAGAATGGGGCGATCGCACACAAATAGCTACAATAGCCTTAGCAGCCGGGAATAACCCCATTGGTGTGACAATGGGAGCGATATTAGGACACGCAATTTGTGCAGCGATCGCCGTCATCGGTGGTAGATTAATTGCAGGTAAAATTTCTGAAAGACAAATTACCTTTTTAGGCGGCTTTCTATTTATCATCTTCGGCATAGTGGCCGCCATAGAAGGAAAATAAATTCAATACCCCTGTATGCACCTGAGTGAGATACCGTGATAAAATTACAAAACCTGTAGGTGCGTGGTTTCCCCGCCCTTAGTTGTACTTTTAAGTCTTAGTCAGATGTAAATTTTTTTATAGGGGTACATTATGGGCTTTTTACTGAGAATTGTCGGCTTTGGGTTGCTAATTTTGGGTATTTACCTTGTAGGAGAAAATATCTTTTTTACAACCAATGTTTATCCTTATTGGTGGCGAGGAATTTCTGCTGATATTTCAGTATTAGCATTAACATCAGGTGTACTCTTGCTAGTTTTTGCTCCAGGAAGTATGAAAGATTTGGGATGGACTGCTGTTGCCGTTGGTATTATGGCCATATTTATTAGCAGTCGTGCAATTCTTAACCCTACTAGTTTATGGCAATTTTTTCTCTCACTAATTTGCATCGCCTCTGGTTATAAAATGCTTACAACAGGATACTTACCCTTTTAATTTCAGCATCCTGATCAAAAAATAATTTATTGATCAGGAGTTGAATTATTTTTTGCTCAACTCCTATTTTATTGCTAAAAAACTCAGAGACTTCTATCAGTTTACCTCTCCTCCCTACACCTTACGGAGTAGCCGTAGGTGATGCTGTAGGTGATGCCGTAGGTGATTCTGTGGACGAAGGCGTAGGTGATGCCGTAGGAGTAGGATTAGAAACTGCTGCTTTATTAATCTCGTCCTTATACTGAGCCGGTGCTAAAGCTGTGGCACTATCAAATAAAGGTTTTGCTTTATCAAGCTTACCTTGTTCCTTAAATAGCATTGCCTTTGCTAAAACAGGGCGAAAATCTTGAGCATCTTTCTTAATTGCTTCATCATAAGCAGAGATAGCTTTATCATCATTCTTTTGAAAAGCGTAGACACTACCCAAAAGCACTTGAACAGCAACCACATCCACACTTCCCGGCTGAATAGTATTAGCCTGATTAGCAGCAGCCAAACTTTCTTGTAATAAACCAATAGCTGCTTCTGGACGCTTTTCGCTTAATTGCAAATTTACCATCCCCTGCAAAGCCTTCAAATCACCCGGTTTTGTAGCTAAAATAGTCCGGTAAGTTTGAGCAGCCCCCTCCTTATCGCCAATTTGTTGTTTAGCTTGTGCTAATAAAACCCCATACTCCGACTGTTGAGGATTAAGTTTAGCGAGTTTTTCCAAAGGTTCAATCACAGCTTGAATATCCGCTGGTTTCACTTCACCTCGGCTTTTTTGACTCAACAAACTGAGACGTGCTTGCAAAAGTCCCTTGAGTGCAGTTTGATTTTCTGCATCTTTTTGTAAAACTAATTCATAACCCCGAACTTGATCTTCCAGTTTTGACTTTTGCTCCAATGAAGATATTTTAGGGTCAGCAGTGGGCTGATTTTGTGGAGATGATTGGGGTTTATTAACCGCTGTAATGATGGGCATAATAGAAACACCCAAAAAAGCAACAACAGCGAAAGCTAAAACTACTCGGACTATCCAGCGATTACGCGATTCAGACACAATATTATTCTGCTCCTAAATGGGAATGAGATAAATTGCAAAGTTAAAAATTTCCAAAACTTTGCGGAATACGGTCATTTGTCTGTGAATTTTATAAGGAGAATGCCGAAAACCCTTGAAGGCGTGTCCGACTCAGGAGGACACACCTGTGCTTCAGCCAAGGGATGAAGGCTAGTTACAGGATTTATCCTGCACTGACATTTTGTATATATTGTATAATAAATGCAGGTTGAAACCAAATCAAATTGATTGTTCAAAATTGAATCAAT